>JAAFJL010000070.1 GCA_013298865.1 Cytophagales bacterium
TAATGTATCTGTTGCTAATAATGCTGTGTTGATATTGATTACTTGTGAGAATCCATTTTTGCCTGCATCACTGTCCGAAACGTCTGCACCTACATTTTGCTTGGCTGCAATTGTACCTGCTGGGGCTACGAACTTGACCTTGTAACTTCCAGTTAACAGACTGTCAAACAGATACTTACCATTTACGTCAGTTGTTGTGCTATCAAGTTTTGTTGTTCCCGTTCCATCGTATAAATAAACTTTTACACCTTGAATTGGAGCATCTCCTGCTTGTTGTCCGTCGTTGCCTTTGTCTAAGAATACATAGTCTCCAATGCTTCCGTATTGTGGAATTCCCTTCAATCCTGCATCAACATCTCTATTATCACGTGCTGGACTTCCTAATGGTTGTGTTGCATCAATTACGATTGGACCAGTTTTACCTGTGTCATCGGCATCAGAATCTTTATCGTCTGGACCAGAATCTTTGGTTACAAACGTCATTCCGACTGGAGCTTTGAATTCGACTGAATAAGTGCCTGATGGTACATTCGTGAATAAATATTTACCTGAAACGTCTGTTACTGTACTGTCAATTTTCTTACCTGTGTTGTCTAACAAATAAACCTTCACGCCCGCAACTGGTGTGTCTCCTGCTGACTGTGTTCCTGAGTTGTCTTTGTCTAAGAATACATAATCTCCGATTGAACCTACTGGAACAAACCCTGCATCTATTTGTGGATTGTTTCTGAGTGTATCTGCTACTGGTTTGGTAGTGTCAATGTTTACTACTTGACTGAATCCTAACTTATTAGCATCACTATCTGAAACGTCTGCACCTACATTTTGCTTGGCTGCAATTGTACCTGCTGGGGCAACAAATTTGACTTTGTAACTTCCCGTTAATAGACTGTCAAACATATACTTACCGTTTACGTCTGTTACAGTACTGTCAAGTTTTGTTGTTCCCGTTCCATCGTATAAATAAACTTTTACACCTTGAATTGGAGCGTCTCCTGCTTGTTGTCCGTCGTTGCCTTTGTCTAAGAATACATAGTCTCCAATTGAACCGTACTGTGGTTGTCCTTTCAATCCTGCATCTACATCTCTATTATCTCTTGCTGGACTTCCTAATGGTTGTGTTGCATCAATTACGATTGGACCAGTTTTACCTGTCGCATCAGCATCTGAATCTTTGTCGTCTGGACCAGAATCTTTAGTTACAAACGTCATTCCGACTGGGGCTTTGAATTCGACTGAATAAGTGCCTGATGGTACATTCGTGAATAAATATTTACCCGAACCGTCTGTTACTGTGCTGTCGATTTTCTTGCCTGTATTGTCTAACAAATAAACCTTCACTCCTGCTACTGGTGTGTCTCCTGCCGATTGGACATTGTTATTGTCTTTATCGTTGAATACATAATCTCCGATTGAACCTACTGGAACAAACCCTGCATCTATTTGTGGATTGTTTCTTAATGTGTCTGCTGGTAATTTAGAAGTATCAATGTTTATTACCTGAGTAAATCCATTTTTACCTGCATCACTATCCGTTTTATCATCACCAATGTTTGATTTCGCTGGAATCGTACCTGCTGGGGCTACGAATTTCACTTTATAACTTCCCGTTAAAAGACTGTCAAACAAGTACTTACCATTTACGTCTGTTACTGTCGAATCTAATTTTGTAGTTCCTGCTGCATTGTATAAATAAACTTTTACACCTGCAATTGGCAATTCTCCTGCGGTTTGTTGTCCGTCGTTATTTGTATCTGTCCAAACATAATCACCGATTGAACCATACGCTGGTTTGATTCCTGCATCAACATCACGGTTGTCACGTGCAGGGTCACCGAGTGGTTTTGTGGTGTCAATAATTACTGCATCGGTTGAGCCATCTGGATTGATATTACTATCTTTGGCAGGGTTGCCACCTTGTGTTTTCAAGGTTGCTTCGCTTCCTACGGGAATTACGAATTTCACTGAGTAATCACCTGCTAACAAACTGTCAAACAGATATTTACCTCCGTTGGCGGTAACCGTACTGTCAATTTTCACTCCTAATGAATTCAATAAATAAACCTTGATTCCGTCGATTGGAGCTTCACCTGCATCTTGTTTGCCGTCTCCGTTTTTATCATTCCAAACATAGTCTCCCAAACTTCCTACTGGAACAAATCCTGCATCTATTTGTGGATTGTTGCGTAATGTATCTGAGGCAGGTTTAGTTGTATCAATATTTACTACCTGACTAAATCCTAATTTATTAATGTCGCTATCAGAAACATCTGCACCTTGGTTTGATTTCGCTGGAATTGTTCCTGCTGGGGCTACAAATTTCACTTTATAACTTCCCGTTAAGAGACTGTCAAACAGATACTTACCATTGGCATCGGTTACTGTCGAATCTAATTTTACTGTTCCTGCTGCATTGTATAAATAAACTTTTACTCCTGCAATTGGAGATTCTCCTGCTTGCTGTCCATCGTTGTTGGTATCTGTCCAAACATAATCTCCGATACTTCCGTAGGCTGGTTTGATTCCTGCATCAACATCTCTGTTATCTCTTGCGGGGTCGCCTACTGGTTTTGTAGTATCAATAGTTACTTTATCAGTTGTTCCGTCTGGATTGATATTGCTATCATTGGCTACATTTCCAGTGGCGACTTTTAAAGTTGCTTCGCTTCCTACGGGAATTACGAATTTCACTGAATAATCTCCTGCTAACAAACTGTCAAACAAATACTTACCTCCGTTGGCTGTTACTGTACTATCTATTTTTACTCCTAATGAATTCAATAAATAAACCTTGATTCCGTCGATTGGAGCTTCACCTGCATCTTGTTTGCCGTCTCCGTTTTTATCATTCCAAACATAATCTCCCAAACTTCCTACTGGAACAAATCCTGCATCTATTTGTGGATTGTTTCTTAATGTATCTGCTGGTAATTTAGAAGTGTCAATATTTACTACTTGACTGAATCCTAACTTATTAGCATCACTGTCTGAAACATCTGCACCTACATTTTGCTTCGCTGCAGTTGTGCCTGCTGGGGCTACGAATTTCACTTTATAGCTTCCCGTTACAAGACTGTCAAACAAATACTTACCGTTGGCATCAGTTACTGTTGAATCTAACTTTGTAGTTCCTGCTGCATTGTATAAATAAACTTTTACACCCGCAATTGGAGTTTCACCCACTTGCTGTCCGTCGTTATTTGTATCTGTCCAAACATAATCTCCGATACTTCCGTAGGCTGGCTTGATTCCTGCGTCAACATCACGGTTGTCACGTGCAGGGTCACCGAGTGGTTTTGTGGTGTCAATAATTACTGCATCGGTTGAGCCATCTGGATTGATATTACTATCTTTCGCAGGGTTGCCACCCTGTGTTTTTAAGGTTGCCTCACTTCCTGTTGGAATTACAAATTTAACGGTATAAGAACCTGCTACAAGACTGTCGAATAGGTACTTACCTCCGTTGGCTGTAACTGTACTATCTATTTTTACGCCTAAATTATTGAGCAAATAAACTTTTACACCATCAATCGGTGGTTCTGTTCCGCTCTGAATACCATTTCCACCTTTATCATTCCAAACATAATCTCCAATTGAACCTACTGGAACAAATCCTGCATCTATCTGTGGATTGTTGCGTAATGTATCTGAGGCAGGTTTAGTTGTATCAATATTTACTACCTGACTAAATCCTAATTTATTAATGTCGCTATCAGAAACATCTGCTCCTTGATTTGATTTTGCTGGAATTGTACCTGCTGGGGCTATGAATTTTACTTTGTAACTTCCTGTTACAAGGCTATCAAACAGATACTTACCATTGGCATCAGTTACTGTTGAATCTAATTTCGTTGTTCCTGCTGCATTGTATAAATAAACTTTTACTCCTGCAATTGGAGATTCTCCTGCTTGCTGTCCATCGTTGTTGGTGTCTGTCCAAACATAATCTCCGATTGAACCAAAACAAGTATTCTGAATAATCACTGGACAACAATTCCCAACTTGACATTCTGTCCCGTTTGATGTTCCTGTGTAGGTATATGAACCTGCTGCTGAAATATTTATCGTAGCTTTTCCTGCCTCGGCGGCTAATTCAACTCCATCTTTAAACCATTTAATATTGGTTAATTCTGCTGGTGTTGTTAGTGCTACGCCATTCGGAGAATCTTGTGAACACAATTTGATTGGTACAGATACACAAGCATAAGCGATGTCGTCTTCCACAGGATTTAGATTACCTGCTTCTGAATCAATATCCGTTTTGTCGATAAAATTAACTAATGCCTGATTGCACAATAATCCTTCAGAACCTGCATTGATTTTGGCACTTATTGTCAAAATAGCAGAGTCAGCTTTTGCTAAGGTAATACCTGACCATAAACCCGTACCGTCGTCGTAAGTACCCTCAGATGGCGTTGTTGAAACAATCGTAAACTGTGGAGCTAATACATCTTTTACTACTACGGCAGCATTCTGGGTAACAGTATCTTTTCTTGAAACTACTACTTTGAATACTACGGTATCTCCTACTTTACGTTCACAAACGCCTGCGATTGTTTTCTTCAATTCTACATCTACACGACAATCTTGTTCGTCAATAAATACGGTGATTGAGTCTTTACAAGCCTTTGAGTCTGTCACAACTAATTTGTAATTACCTGTTGCTAAGTTAGTTACAGAAGCTGTTTCGTCTCCATTCGACCATTTATATGTATAAGGGGCTACTCCACCTGTTACAGTTACAGAAGCACTTCCTTTATTTCCATTTGAACAAACTCCGTCTTTTTTGGTAAAGTTGATAACCATTTTAGTTGGCTGAGTAACGGTTGTTGTTTCTTTTACAGTACAACCATTTCCATCAACCAAAGTCAATTCATAAACTCCTGCTTTCAAGTTACGAAGGGTATCTTTTCCATTGTAAAGTGGATTCAAAACACCATCTACTTTCCATGTGATTGTGTATGGAGTAACACCACCTTGAGCTTTTACAGAAATCATTCCCTTGCTTTGGTCAAAACAAATATTATTCGTTGAAGTCTGAGCAAGATTAATCGCAACTGGTTGAGTCAAAGTAAATGTTCTATTCTTGAAACAACCATTCGCATCTGTCACTTTCAAAGTATAAGTGCCTGCTGCTAAGTTAGATACCGTTGGATTTGTTGAGAATGACAAGCCCGTAGAAGTTGCACCAGTGAACCATTGATAAGCAAAGGCTGGTTTTCCACCCGTTACCATACTCATCAAAACACCGTCTGTACTATTTGTACAAGTTACGTTCGTAGCTGTAACTGATAAACCAATTGAATCTGGTTGAGTAATTAGTAATGTTGAATCTACTTTACATCCATTGGCATCTGTAACGGTGACTGTATATGAACCCGCAACTGCTGCTGGAATACTTGAAGTGGTTGCTCCTGTGTTCCATAAATAAGTATATGGAGATTTACCTGCCGAAGCCGTTGCTACCAATGTTCCTGTACCTGCAAAACAAAGCGGATTGGTTGGAGCTACTTGTAATTTTACGACTGGTGCTGTTGTGATAGCCACAAAAGCTGTGTCTGAACAAGCAGCTTCTTCATTCATTGCTACTACTGCATAATACTGTGTTGTTCCCACAGGAGGACCCACTGATGGAGTATAAGTATCATTTACACCTCCTGCAATGGCTGTTCCTAATGCCGAAGTCGTATCAGTCAGAGGTCCATACCATTGTTGAGATGATACCGTACCCACCAATGTTGTCATCGTGAAAGCACTTGGTTTGGCTATTTTACAAATCAATTGATTTGGTGTTGCCTTAATTTTAGGCTGACAAATAATACCCGCATCAATTTGTGGATTATTTCTTAAAGTATCTGTAACCGCTAATGCTGTATTGATATTAATAACCTGACTAAATCCATTCGTGCCGACATCACTATCTTTTGTATCATCACCTGAATTTGATTTCGTGAAACTGACAGCATTCGTAGGTAAATCAAATTTTACTTTATAAGAACCCGTTGCTAAACTATCAAATTTATATTTTCCGTTAGCATCAGTTTTAGTAGTTTTTAATACAGTTGTACCTGTGGCATCGTATAATTTCACAACCACATCCTTGATTGGTTTTTCAACTAATGGGTCGCCTTGTTGTCCGTCTCTGTTTATATCCGTCCAAACGTAGTCTCCGATTGAGCCAAAACAGTCGATTTTCGTAATTTTTACTGTATCTGCACAACAAGTATCACCTTTGATAATGAACTGATATGCTCCTGCTTTTGTCATTCCCGCTACTTGTCCAGTAGTCGCATCAACTGTTGCTGCACTTGGATTTCCTGTGGCGACTGACCAAGCCGTTCCTGCTGGTGCTGGTGCTAACTTAAATTTACCATCCATTGCACAAAAAGTTGAGTCTTTACCTGCTTTCGCAACTTTATAAGGGTCTAAAATGACTGGACAACAACTGCTTGCTTTACAAAGCGTAATGGCAGTAATACCTTCATAATAATAACTTCCAGAATCTGAAACGGTGATAAATTTCTTACCTGCTTCTGCTGTTAATTCAGTACCATTTTTAAACCATTTCAAGGTTGTCAATGTATCTGGGGCAGTGATAGTGAATGATGGTTTGTCTGCTTTACAATATTCGTAAGGGACTGTAAAACAAGACGTTGCAATATCATCTTCTTTATAATTAGAATTACCAGACACAGAATCTACGTCCTTTTCGTTCATAGATTTTATCTGTGCAACATTACTTTTTATGCCCTCGGTTGTGGCTGTTACTTCAATTACTAATACAACGCTATCTTTGGCAACTAATGAATCTAATGACCAAATACCAGCCGAGAATGTTCCTTTATTGGTACTCGTTGTACTACTTGCGGTAGCACTCACAAGGGTTGTTCCTGTAGGAATAATATCTTCTAATTTTACCTTCGTAGCCTTCCCTTTTCCTTGGTTTTTGATAGTTACGGTGTATTTGGCGTTTTGCCCTTTTTTGACAATTGATTTATCAACCGTTTTAGTAACTTTCAAATCTGGTAATTCAGGAGCAAAACCAAAATCGTAAGTATGATTATTTTCTCCGTAATTACCTGTTAATACTGGAATTACATAATCAGCTCCAACTAATGTAGCATCAGAGTCTATGGCATCATCCATGCCCGTGTTTGATTCTGTAATACTTAATGAATCATTGATGGCTGTTTTTGCAATTCTGATTTCATAATTAGTATTTGGTAAAAGTTTACCTCCTACTTTATTTAAGGTATCAAAAGCATAAGTTCCATCAGCCAAAGTTGTGGTTGATGCTACTAATGTGTTTGAAGCATCGTATAAATTAACCGTAACTCCTCCTAATGTTTTCTCCTCAGCATCTTGTATTCCGTCTCTATTTTTATCAATCCAAATTCTATTTCCAATTTGAAGTGGAGCGTTTTCTAATAGTAATTCTATGTCTCCAATACCTGCTCCTTTACCTGAATTATTGGCAGAGCTTCGTGGAGGAAAAACTTCATATCTTTTATCACCATCCCCATTTGTATTATCAAAATAAGTTACACCTGCAGATACAAAACCGAATGGGTCATAGACTCCGCCTAATGTACGATTACTTCCAGCCTTTAATGCTAATCCTCCAACAAAAGTCTCATCGTGATTTCCCCCTGTCAATAGTTTGTCTCCTTCATAAAACTCACCTCCACCAATACCTTGATTATTGCCTACTCCATTAGCAGATGTTCTTGTTCCTGCCTTTCCGTTACTTTCCATTTGCAAGGCACAAGTATTTTCATCACGAGCTACTCTTAATATGTCCCCTCCAGATGTTACATTAATATACGGTCCAAAACCACGAGCTGGGTCAATGGTACAACTACCATCTGCATTCACAAGCCAATTACCTCCTCCGCCTGTATGACCACTCCTGTCCATCAATCCAACTATCACAGAACCATCAGTATCAAATTCAATGTCGGATAAAAGGGGTTGTGCCTCAGCCCAAGAAAAACTTACTTTTGTAACTTCTCCTCCTGAAGGTGTAGTTATATAATCTTTCCAAGGATTCCACCTTTTATCTTTACTAATAGTATTATTTGCACCGAATGCAGCTTGTCCCTTTTTGTATGTCAAAGGGATAGTGAGATAAGGTGTTGGTGTCCAAACATCTGTCTTTGTATCTAATTCGTAAATTTTTGCCGCTAAGTCAGTCGAGTCTCCTCCTAATTCCGCAGTACAAACCACCCCTACATATAATTTATCTCTATAAAATTTAGTAGCAAAAGCTCTTGAAACACCCTTTGAACAAGTCTCTGTAAGCCATGGTGCATCATTATATGCTTTTACATCGGCAGAAGTTGGTGTAGTAGCTGGATTATTTACAAAAATTCTGTATAATTTTCTATCATTCAAATTAGTTAAATACAAGTACTTTCCGTCATCCGATAAATCAATATCTCCAATTCCAATCTTTCCAACTTTAGGAAAACTAACGGCATCACACATAACTAAATCTCTGGCAGCCATTGCCCCTGGCGGATGTGGGTCTGTTCCTGTGTTGATTCCAATGGTTTTTACATCTATGAAATTTAAACTTTGATTTGTATCTAAAACTGCTGTGGGAGAATTATTTACTACATAGATTCCGCCAGTACCCAATGGTCCAAAATGTGCACTTCTACGCATGAGAGCAGACGAAAATAATTTCTTCGTCTCTTTTTGATAAGCTAAGCCCCAAACCGAACCCATTTGTTTTACCACAGCTAAATGATTAGGCATTGGTGAAGAAGCTGGACCATTATTTGGTACAGGAGTATTCGATGGAGTGGAATTATCTTTATAGTTGAATGTTACCAATACATCTCTATCTCTTACGCCAATATCTACCCCCGCAACTACATTTCCAGAATTAATCCGAATATCGCCATTTGCATAGCAAGGTACTGCCACTTTTGGGTTTGCCTGTGAATAATCTACTGGATTATTAATAGCAAAATTGGCGGTTGTAGTTCCTCCTTTTACAAACTGTACAGAAGTAGAAGCACTATTCGCTCCTGATGTTCCAACTCCGAAAGAGGACGAAACCTTTTCGTTGAAACAACCTACTGTAGCAGGAATGGTAAATTGAAGGCGGACTTCCTTCCCCGCAGGAACTCCTGCAATAGTATATGTACCGTCTGCGGCAGTAGTAACTGGACCATAAACTGTTCCTCCTGCATCTGTTGCAGATACAGAAATGGCTTTAACGCCCAACTCGTGTTGGTCGTCTTTTGCTCCATTACTATTAAAATCACGGAAGACAGTCCCAGAGACCTGTGAAAAAACAGATTGGGAAATGAAAAGAAAGCAGAATACTGCGAAAACTCTAAAAAATAGAGCCTTGAATTGGAAATCTTTCTTCATGGCGGTTGGAAAGAAATTTGGATTAAAATGTATGGTGGCATCAAAAAGATACCACCATGTATGGATAAACAATATTCGTACCAGAACTTAGTTCTTTTCTGAACTTATTGGTAAGCAAGTATTTGGTGGACAAATCTTCGGACAATCTATGTGTTTGATTTCTAATGTTTTATCTATAAAACAAGTCCCTCCGTTATTGTATAATCTTACTGTAAAATTCTTAGTAACAGAAGGATTGGGAACTGTAAATACATTTCCAGAAGGCATACCTGTTGGTAATGAAGCGTAAGATTTTGTACCAGTATAAGTTGAACCACTGGTATAATCAACTTTTTCACCGTTGGTAGTGGTAACTAAATTTATTTTTGCGTCATCATTGGCATTGCCTCCACTCGGTGGGCAAGTGGCTGATGTTGAGGTAATTGCTAAATCTGGAACAGCATTAACAGTTAATTTTACTGTATCTGAACAGTCAGATGTAGTTGTGTATTTTAAAATGAATTCATGTGTACCAGCCGTCAAACCTATGATTTGACCTGTACTCCCATCAATTGATGAAGAACCTGAAAATTTAGTCCAAGTTTGTCCAGATGGAGCATCGTTAAACTTGTATTTTCCATCGTTTGGTTGGCAGAAAGTTTGGTCAGAGCCTGCATTTAACTGAATACAGCTAAAACCCATATCCAGCGTGTGATTATTCTGACCATAATCTCCTGTTGTATATGTAATTGTTGGAATTGAGTTTATGAGAGAAGCATCACTATCACTAAAATCTTGTAAACCACTCGAAGAAGCATCTACTTTTGTAAGTACCAAATTTGATAAATCACCTAATCCATTTCCACCAACCCAATTTGCACTACCTATTCTAATTGAATAAGTTTTACTTGGTTGAACACCTAATTGTGTTCCCACATCAGCAGAACCATCAGCAACATTAGTTTCATTAAAATACCAATTCCCATTGGCATCTGTAATCGTAGTACCTACTAATGTATTTCCATCATAAAGTTCTACTGTAACATTACTTATGCCAACTTCGTCAGCATCTTGGATGCCATCTTTATCTTTATCATTCCAGATTCTATTTCCAATTTCGAGGGGTGATAAATTACATTGTGCAGCAATTGCTCCAATACCAGAGGCTTTTGAGAAAGTACCAACATCTCCGTTTTCATACAAATTGAAAGCTCCATCTAATTTCCCATTTCCATTGTTATAAACTTGAATACCTCCTGCTCCTGGTGCAAACAATACATTTCCATTAGAATCTGTATTTACGGCATCAGTTGCCGTAGAAACAATTTGATTTGTACTGTGAAGTAAAAAAATACCTCCATTTCCACTGTTAGCAAGACCATCACCTTGTATATCCTCAAAAAAATATTCTCCTCCACCTGGACCTTCATTATTATTTGCTCCACCCGTTGTTACAGAACCACACTGTGCATTGTTTTCCATTTTCCAAGTATCGTTACCTACATAACAAGCCTTGTAAATATCTCCCGAAGATGTAAACCCTCCTATGTAAGATACACAATCCCCCATTCTATCCCTCATTCCAATAATCATATCACCATTATCGTCAAAAATAATGTCTGATAGCATTGGTTCATTTTGCCCAACTGGCTTAAAATCAAGGGCTGGACTTGTTAAATCTGACCAAGGCTCCCAATCAAGGTTATACGTTTCATTCACATGGTCATCATAAGTTACATAGCCATCTTTATTATCTCTATTAAAATTAAGCGGAGCATTCATTACTAAGGTAAAAGTTCCATTTACAAATTTCCATACATAAGCCGTTAAACTTGGCGAGCCTAAATTTGGGTCTGTATCTTGTCCACTTGAAACAGATTCAGCAGAACAAACAGCCCCCACAAAGACAGTTCCTGCACGGTCTAAACCAATACCAAAAGGTCGCATATCAGACGTTGGGCAAGTTCCTGATAATGTTGGTAAACCAGCCGTTGGAATAGCAAAACTTTGTATATTTGAAGCAGATGGAGTACCTGTTGTTGGGATTTGATATAATTTTCTATCAAATAAATTTACAGCGTATAAAGTTTTGTTATCATTTGAAATAGCTATATCTCCCAAACCAACTTTACCAAGTACTTTATTTGTTTGATAATCATCCGCATCTTTAAAACTTGTAGTTGCAATGGGATGAGGATTTGGTCCAGCCGTGTTTGCTCCAAAAATAGCGTTCAAATCTACAAAAGTGCTTGTACTTGGTGTTCCATTGGTAGAAATTTGATAAATCATTCCTGTACTTTCCCCTGGTCCCAAACTACTTCCAGCTTTTATATATGAAGCTGCGTAAATTGTTTGTGAAACTTTGTTATAAGCCAAGCCCCAAGTTGAACCAATATTTTTATGGTCTGCCAGACTTGTGGGGATGGGATGTGCAGGAGAGTAAACAGGAGGTTCAGATGGAGGAGGTCCTTGGACAGTAGTTCCATTTACGTTACCATCTTTATCAGAAGCATCATTGTAGTTTATTCCAACCAGCGTATGATTGTCTTTCGTAACTCCATCGTAACTTCCTGATACGTAACAATTTATAAACATTCTCGGATTTGCCTGACAGTAATCAGCAGGTGCGTTCATCGCAAAGTTAACGTCAGTTGCTCCTGCATTCACAAATTGTACAGAAGAGCCATACGTTTTACCTCCATAACTTGTATAATCCACACTTGCAACAGGACCCGTTGGGTCTGCATTGGTATTGGGGATTTCAAACTCCACCCTTACTTGTCCAGAACAAGTCGTGGGTAAGGTATAATTAGGAGATGTTGTTCCTGATGAAGTCGTGGATGCACACAAAGCCCCTGAGGCATTATACGCCTTAATGATTACACCCGAAACAAGTAACTCACCTGAATCTTGTGTACCGTTTGCATTATAATCACGGAAGATTTTACCTGATTGCGAAAAAGCAATTTGGGAAATGAAAAGAAAGCAGAATACTGCGAAAACTCTAAAAAATAGAGCCTTGAATTGGAAATCTTTCTTCATGGCGGTTGGAAAGAAATTTGGATTAAAATGTATAGTTTAGAATTTTACAAATAACATACCAAAAAATCCAACACTACTCTATAAATCAAACCAACAAGCCATAATTGTTTAAAAATCAATAACTTACAGATAAAAAATAAATAATCTGTCCGAGAAGGGAGAATAATGAAGCTATGAGAAAATGAATAAAAAATGTGTTTCAAAAAAAATGCCACGAATTTCTTATACACAAAAAAGCCCAACGTTATCAACGTCGAGCTTTCCGAATTATAATCCTTACTTTGTTTTATCGTTCGGCTAAAATAGTTCTGAAATTATTGGTCTTTCAACTAAAAATATCAAATTAACTACTTAGCACTAATATTATTATCTGTTCACTATTTTCTTTGAAACTGGGAACGGTGAGCAGATAACTGCTTTACATTCACAAGTTTTGGACTGCAATATAATAGTTTTATCTGTAAAACAACCATTTACGTTAAAAATTCTCACTGTATATGCCTGTTCAACGCTTGGATTAGCCAAATTGTTTGCTAAAATCCCATTTATAGCTATTGGTGATGCCGATGAATAGTTCTTCGTTCCATTATACGTTATTCCTACCGAAAAGTCACTTTTGTCTGCTGCACCAAAACCTACAACTACCAATTGACCATTGGTTTGCACTGCTCCGCCCAAACAACTTGCTTGTACAGATGAGAGCGTAAAGTCTGGTGCTTGTAACTTAATAACCGCCACGGTGTCAGCACAACCTCCGCCTCCATTCAAAACAAATTTATAGGTTCCAAAATTTGCCATGCCAGCAATTTGTCCTGACGTTGAATTAATCGTTGCTGCACTCGGATTGCCCGTTGCTACAACTTCCCAAGTTCCACCTACGGCATTTGGCAATTTATAACTTACATCCGTGCCACAAATTGTTACATCTGTCCCTGCATTCGGACGGTTTGTTTTGATAACTTGGGCTTCGTCTGTACAACCCGCAATGTCTTTCAAGATAAACTTGTAAGTTCCTGTGTTAGCCAAATTACTCACAACTCCTGCGGTATTAATAGTTACAGTCGGTGGATTTGTTGCTGGCGAAGTCCATGTTTCTCCTGCTCCTGCTGGTATGAGTGTTGCCGTTGTGGCAGGTGAACAAATAAACTTATCGACTCCTGCATTTGGTTTTGCTTTTCTTGTAACTACTACGGTATCAGTTCCACAATTTGGCAATGAAATCACAAATTTATAGTTGCCGTTGGCAGTCATGTTAGTAATTAATCCCGCTGAATTGATGGTAGCATTCGATGGATTTCCTGCTACTGCTGACCATGTTCCTGAGAATTTCAATTGTAAATCTGTTGCTGGAGAACATAATGCGGTATCTTTTCCTGCTTGTGGACCAAAACCCGTTGGATTTAATCTTACCGTCAGCGTAAAAAATTCTACACAAACTCCTCTGTTTACCCCTACACGATATTTGATTATCTCTGGTGTAGTGGTGCTGGTATTTACTTTATTGAAGATTGGTTGAGGAATCGAGAAACTCTTCAAATAATCTAATCCATTGGCTGGGCTATCGGCAAACCAACGATATGTGTAACCTGTTACGCCTGGAATTCCTAACTGAATATCAAAACCTGAACAAGCAGTTACTTCTGGCAATGGTTCTAATGGTACATTTGGTTGGTACGCTTGTCCTTTTGAACACACACATCCACGACCATCAACTACGGCAATCAATGGACAAGTTTTTCCTGCTGGTACATCTATTGTAAATGTTACACTTGCCGATGAACCTGCTCCGATAAATACTGCCACTAATGAATCTCCTAAGAAAGTATCACCCGCACTGAAAACCGTATTTTGGTCTGTGTCTTGGTAAATTTTCACTAAAATGGTATCTCCTGCCGAAATCGTGTAGTTTGAAATATTTTTCAAAGTAATCGTTGCTTTAACCTTCTCCCCTGTCGGTGGATTTAATTTGGCAGAAGCAACAAAACTTGTAATTTCTAAACTCGGACGTTTCACATTTACTCTAATCGTATCTTGACCAGTAATTTCAGAAATTGTACAAACCGTATTCGGAGCTTCGATACAAGTTGCTTGGAATTCTTTATTGGTTGTTACTTTTAATTTTACACGGTTCAAATCACAATCTAAATTGGCTGTTCCTCTAAGGTTGGCGGTAAATTTAATTTCTCCACCAATCGCAACTCCACCTGGCATTCTATAACGATATACTGTACCACCATTTTGATTGATAATTTGTGGTACGCCCAACACTGCCGTGCTTTGGTTGGTAATATTTGCAACGCTAACACCTGTCGGGAAAACTAAGTCAATTGTCTCGTCTGATTTTGAAGCAGATGGTCCATTGTTGATGATACTAACCGACATCGGAGCATTGAAATCTGTACAAGTTTGAATATCAGCAGCGTTCTGAATATCTACTAAATAAGTATTAGACCCAGGTGGTAATCCATTGATAAACACTGGGTTAGTTGCTTGGTCGGTTGCTGGCATTCTCATTCCGCAGAAATCATACGCCTCTGCTTGGAAGACAAAACTTGAACCAGATTTATAACCACAAGCCACAGATTTTGCCCTGAATTTGAAAGAAATTTCGTTCAAATTATTACTCAAAGTTCCTGGTAAACCGTTTGTTCCTAATGCTGTAAGAATAGAAGGGATTTTACAAATATCCCAGATGAATTCTCCGCCTTCTTTTACTGGATCTGGTGCTGATACAAAAGATGCCGTTGCCGAAGGATATTTTACGAAAGAAGTATTTGGCAAAATCTCAACGTCTGTATCTGGGTCAATGTTAAAGTGCAATTTCAAATCTTTGATACTACCTTCTTTGGCATTGATAATTCTGACTTCATATTCCCAAAATTGACATAAATCTAATTTTACATTTGGTACTGGCTGTCTGTCGATTCTTAATTGAACTTGCGTTGGCGTTGGTACGGCAAATAATTTCTTTTTCTTTAAAGACGAACAATCAAATTTAGCATCATTTACAGAAGGTGGATAACCTGAGCAATTCCAACCTGCTACAATTTCGATACTGTCTTTAATACAAGAAGCAAATTCTCCCGTAATTCTGAAACATTTTGAATCATTTCTACCAATTTTCCCAATTCTATAAATCCCATTCGGGTCAGATGTCACTGTCGGACCAAAAGTTCCTCCACCAAAACATCCCAAACTATCAACCTTGATAATTTTCACACCAGATTTTGTCGTATTCTTGGCAATCCAAGAGAAAATTCCGTCTGCACGTGGTTGCTGATTGGTAATCTTAATATCCCAAGTGGCAATATTTGTTTTTGAAATGAAAACTGTGTCTTGCGGAGGAATTGTCGTTATCAAGAAATCTGCTAAATACACATTGGCAGTTCCTGAATCATTTTTGTTCGGGTCTTGTCCTGTAAAGAATGGCGTTTTTACCACCGTTCCAACTGGGCTTAACATTTCGTATTCTACTTTTCCCCATTTGTACGTTTGCGTTTGTGGAGTCGAACATGAACCACGCATCACTACGCAATATTGGAAATAATCATTTTCTGCTGCCAAATCAAGCGTTCCACCGTAAGGTTTGAAATATTGCTTGAGATTAGTGGCTACAAATTTATTGCCTTGCACCTGTCCAATAATAGTTACGCTATCGTTTGAAGCCGTGTTTCTGATAGTCATTCTTGAAAACTCCCAACCCGTTGGAATATTATAAACCAATGAAGTAGGCACTCTAAACTGTCTTCTTTCGCCTGGGAAGTTGGTATTATTGGTTGTTAACGGAGAACTTCTGAAACAACTCAAGGTAAAATCACAACCATCAGAAGCTACGTCTGCTTTGTCGCCTGCTTCGTTCCAACCAACATAAGTATATTTTCCACGAATCACTCCGCAAAAGAATTGGTTAGTTGGATTGGTAGGATTAGCAATGTCTGAGGTATAAGATTGTGCATAGAAAGCCGAGTTTTCAAAAACTGAATTTTCTAAGTTTTTCTTGATATGTAAATCTGCATAAACTTCAACCGAGTCACCAGTATCATATTTAAAAGTACTTGGCAAACATGAAGCTAATGCTGATACACTATAATCAATTTTTACAACTCTCGATGTAAACGAAGCACCAGTTATTGTAGTAATTGTAGGGTTTGTACAAGTAAACCATTGTGCTGCCGCTTTGCTATAAATACGAACTCTTGCTTTAATTGCCTGAACGTCAAAATCGTTTCCGTTCGGAATCTGGAATTCTGTATAAGCATTTTTCCAAGTACGATTCACAGGGTTACTTACGTGACCTTTGTATTCTACGTGCATGGTGTCGCCTTGCATGAACCAGTCTGGACGCACATCTTTAGCTACATCAATTACCCCAAACTGAGTACGATAGGCTTTCAATTCACGATTTACCATTCCGTCGCAACCGTCAACAATACCACAATTACGCATCAATTGAGCATTGAGTTTGCAACGAATCTTCACTAAATTATTTGCCCCACAAGTTGGGTCGAGATTCATGTAGGCTTCAATCGTTATCTCACCTTCGCCACAAGCTGTTTTTGTTGTTTTGAAAAATGCGTCTGCACAAAGGTTATAATCGGCAAAATCAGCATTTGCAGGAATATCTGTTTTCTTGAAACGAATGGTATAAGTTGAATCCGTTAAAGCTGTTACTGTATTTAAAGGATATAATAAACCGTTTTTGTCTAAAAATTTAAAATCTGTGTTCGGGTTTTGAAGGGTCACTCCTTTGGGCAACTTCAAGCGATATTCGATATAAGCCGTTGCAGGGTTATGGTCTGCGGCAGAGTTCCAAGGATTTTGATTTCCTCTGAAACAAAAACGTTTCGTTTCTCCGTGGTTGATGTAAGTTGGAGCGGTTGGTTCTGTTTTGAGTTGCGTCTGAGTATATTGTGGTCTGAAAGCATTTGATGCTCCCGTCGCTTTGAATTCAGCACAAGCGTTTTCGTAATTTGAATAAATTGAATATTTGTAATACTCACCAGCTAAACAATATTCAGTATTTGTGCAACGAATCTCGTCAAATTCAATAATGACTGAATCACCAGGGTTCATGTCGGCAGTAGTAAACTTCCCGACAGAAACACTACCCGATGGATAAGCACTTGGAAAACAAACTCCAACGGCATTTGGGCTACGCACTTGCGAGAATGTTACTGGTGCAAGTGACCCATTATTCCGAGCAACTCTGAAATTGTTGTAGTAAAACACTTTACCAATTAAACCTCCGCCGTTAATATCACTCGTTAAAGTACTTGGGCTTCCACCATCTTCTCCGACAAATAAAACCACATTTTTGGCAATAGAATTACCTGTATTTTTTACAACAATTTTATGTTTTTTAGCATTTGCTCTACAATATTCTGTTCCTTCTATGATACGATAATCTAATTTTGGATTAACGTTTTGGTCAATCTCTCCACCTACTTCACGAGTAGCCGTTCCTGTGGTACATTCATCTCCGAAACAACCATACGATGCTTTTAATTTTGAAGTTAAATCAGTAGCCCCGCAATCTTTTACTTTTAAAGTTTCAATAATTTCTACAATCTCATTGAATTCAAACTTGTTGTTATTGTTGGTATTAACAGGATTAGAATTGACCGCCGTTGTGAAATTATTCACTGTAATTTTATACAATTTACGCCCAGTGTTAGGGTCAACTGCTGGTACTCCGTTGATAGTTGCATTTGAAGAAATACTTACCAATTCCATCCCAGCCCCCATTTCGTCTTGAAAAGCAAACTGACTTAATGTACCCGCTCCACCATTTTTTACATAAATTTTTCTGGTAAAATTTGTTCCAACTGCAGCCGTAAAAAACGCTGGAGTAACTGTTGCAATTGTTAAAGCCGCATACTGTACATTGTAACCAACCGAAATATGTTGTTTGGTTTGATTGGTATTATAAGTAAAATCAAAAGTATTTTTATTGACAGGCTGATTGATTCTTCTACAATCTGCTTCTGCCTGAAATTCAATTCTTACGCTATCGCCAACGCCTACGTTATTCAAAGTAAATTTAGGTTGGTAAGTCAAAGCCGTTGAAGCCTCTGTGACTGAACCCGAATATTTTGTTTTGTAAGTAGCCGAACCCGTAACATACCGCATCCCAATGGGCATGGTTAAGGTCATGCCAATACCCGATGAGGCAGAAGCAGAACCTACTAAAGTTACAGAGAAAGTTCTTGCACCATCACATACATTGAGTGGAGACGTAGCCACTGGAACTTCTGAATACACAAAAAATTGAGCCGATGCAGAAAATGCAAACGAAAGGATAATTGATAACAGCGATGCTACCCGTACCGCCATTTTGGTATGTTGAGATTTGCTAAAAAGCGAAAACCTTGTCGGACGTAAAAATCCAGCCATAGTTCTATGAGTTAATTTTTATATTAAATAAGGAATATGTTTCAGTGCTACTTAGGTAGGTACAAGCACTTCTGGAAGACGGTGTAACATTGGCGGCAGTTACGAAAGGAAATAGTCTTCCGTTGTAAATACTACAAACCAAGTGCCAAAAGATAAGAATGAAGAAAAAATGTAGCAATAAACGCTAATTTGAAGGTTTTATAAGAAATGGCATAGAAATTGAGAACAAAGAAAATCGCAAAAAATTAGCTTGGTGATTGATAGTCAAGGAATTGAAGCAGCGTTATAATGAGTCTGGTCGTAGCGTCCGCTACGACCTACAACCAAGTAGAGCGTCTCGCTCGATTTGTGATTGATGTGTAAATATTGTAGATTTTACAATTATTGTACTGGCAAATTTCTTGCAAGTTCATCGAACGAGCGAGACGCTCTGTATGATTATAGGTCGTAGCGGACGCTACGACCAGAAGCGGGTGAAATCTAAAAAAAACATATAACTCATTATTAGTCTATTAACTTTAGTTTTTCAACTTAACAACTTATAGACTTAAAACTTGACGACTAATTATCTACCAATATATTTGTGATAAGTATTAGACCACATTTTTTGAACACATGAAGATTCTATTCCTTTACAGTAGTATCAAATCAGTACTTAAATAATCTTGAGTAAATGTCAAAAATAATATTAATAATCGTAATATCGATAGTAACAATATTTTCTTCTTGTAAAAAAAAGGATACAATCGAATCTATTTTAACTAATGAAGGGATTGGTAAACTGTGGGATTCCGTTTATAAAACAGATATAACAGGCTCTATCCAAAAATCGTATTTTACACCATTAAATTCTAAAGATTCTATCCCAAGTTCTTCATTATTTTTTGCACAAAATAATGTCTTGAAAAGGTACAGTTATTTTTCATCAGATTCATTATATCCTACTACTGAATCAGATGTAATTTATTCAAAAAAATACACGATTTTTGAGAATAAAATTAAAATAGACTCTCATTTTTATCTTATAAAATCTATATCAAGAGATACAATTATTCTTCAAAGAGACAGTTTAAAAAGTAAAATATTTATCATTTTAAAATCAAGGTCAATTACATTTTCAGGTCTATGACTTCTTTGAGTCTAATATTAAAGTCTATAACTCCCCATAAATTGTTCCAATTATGAAAAATTATTTATTGATTACCCTATTTGCTATTAATTTTTGTTGTTGCGGGCAAGTTTCGACGGTGGTACTGAGCCCTGCAAACCCAGAGGCAGGTCAAAGGATAACAGTCACTTACACAGGGAAGTTGGTGAAAGCAGGAACAAAAATGACTTGCATTAGTCATAATCTAAATCTGAGTTATTCTGAAAACAAGGTAATTCCGTGTAAACTAATTGATAATCAATTAATTGGAGCTTTTACTCTATCAGATTCGGTGTCTTATTTTACCCTCAAAATAGAAAATAAAAAAGAAATTGATAACAATGACGGCAATGGATTTGGCTTTAATATCTACAAGAATGGTAAACCTGCAAAGCAAACTTTTCTTACGGAAGGCTACTTCACGAGTATGAATAGAAATAATGACCCCGAAAAATCGCTTAAACTAATTGAACAAGAATATGAATTAAATCCTGAATTGAAAGACGCTACTTTTTTTTATTACATTCAAACACTTACTAAAATACCCAGCCGTAAAGTTGAAGCCATAGATTTAGCGAAAGTAAAATTAGAGGAAATTCTAAATACAGGGAAGTACGAGAGGCTTTCGCTTAGTTATATTTATTTGATTGCGGGCAATAATAACAAAGTAGCAGATTCATTGAAAACAGTCTTCATCAAAAAATACCCAACTGGTAGGGCTGCTTTTTTTAGAAAATTAGAAGAATTACAAAGTTTCTCTATCGATAATCCTGACAAAGCAATTGAAGTTTACAACAGCATCAAAAATGGATTCCCTTCTTTAGCTCTCATTCCTAAAAGATTAATTGCAACAGAGTTACTCAATGCTCACGCTTTTAAAAATGATGCCGTCAATTTTGAAAAAAGTCTAAACCAATTCTATGCTGAGGATAAGTATCAAGATGCTTTTGGTTTTATGGGAAACATTCTAAATCAAGTAGCTTGGCGACTATACAGTAAGAAAAAGAATCTAATCTTAGCTAAACTTATCTCAGAAAAATCAATTGAGTCCCACTCGAAATACGACACTTTAAGTACCGCTTATGGAAATGCTTTAGACACTTACGCTGCAATACTTTTTGAATTAGGTGATAAAGAAAAGGCTTTGGTAAATCAAAGAAATGCTGTCAATTTGATAAACTATTCTAATGTATCGAAAAATCAAAATCTGTTAGAATACTTAATTGCCAATAAGCATTTTGAAGAAGCAAAACAGAAAGCCCAAACATTCATTAGTGAGAATCTTTCAAATTCTAAAATTGATTCAATGTATGTAATAGCATCCACTGCGACAAACTCGCAAGTTTTTGATACTAATTACGCATCAATCAAAGAAAACTCTGACGCAGAATTTACAAAAAATATAAAAAGTAAATTGATTGATATTATTGCACCCGATTTTGAACTAAAAGATTTGAATGGAAAAACGGTAAAGCTAAGTGATTTAAGAGGCAATATTGTCATTTTAGATTTTTGGGCTACATGGTGTGGACCTTGTATTAAGGCATTTCCAGCGATGAAAAAAACAATGTCCGAACTGAAAGACCAGCCTGTTAAGTTTCTATTTATTGACACCTTAGAAAATATAGATAGAGAGATTACCAATGAAAGTGACTTGCTAATAAAAATCAAGAAAACACTGAATAATAGAAATGCAAACGATTTTGTGGTGGTCTTGGATCAGTTAAAAAACAACTATTACGAAGCCACTGAAAACTATAAAGTTCCCTCAATACCAGCTAAATACATCATTGACAAAAACGGAAGAATTAGATATAAAAGTACAGGTTTTGGTTCGGATGAAAACCTAATTAAAGAACTGAAAACTGTTGTAAAAATGATTAGTGAATAATCTTACAAGTCCCTATTAGAAGTATGGATGAGTTTTAAAATATAGGTTGGATTAGAAACAAAAAGTGTCGGCTTTTAGAAACCGACACTTTTTGTTTACTCAATAATCATCTCTCTTTTTCAGATATATAGCATATTGTTCTTCCGTGAGAATCGCTTTCATTCCTTTGTCTCTTTCATCTTTGATAGCGATGGCTTTTTCTTTAAATTTTATACGCATTTCCTCTGTGTAGGGAGGCAAAATTTTCTTGGCGTCTTGTTCAAACTCCATTCTTTTAAATGAATAATTGATATTGACATTATCAACTTTCGGAATTTGTTCCTCGGTCAATTTTAATTTTTTGGTCATCCAACGAGTTTGTTCTGTCGAATAAACTTCTGGGTCAAATTCCTTTGGTTTGACAGGTGCAGAAGGAATATTATTTCCACTGAAACCGCCGCCTCTACCACCAAATCCGCCACCATAAGGTTGTCCGTACTGAGCTTTTGTTTCTTGAATGGTCAAGAAAATGCACAAATTCAAAAAAAGTAAAAAAGAGAAAAAATGCTTCGTTTTCATCCGAGTATGATTGTAATGGTTAATAATAACCCCTAACCCCAGAGGGGAATATTAGCAGGGAGTTTGATAATTGTTAATTGTCTATTGATAATTGTCCAAAAGGTCTGGTCTTCTTGCTTTTGTTCTTGCGATGGACTGTTCAAAACGCCATTCTATGATATTGGCTTCATGTCCAGAAAGTAAAATATCTGGCACTCGCATTCCTTCAAATTCGGCAGGGCGAGTATAAACTGGTGGTGCTAACAAATTGTCTTGAAACGAATCTGTTAGAGCAGAAGTTTCATCGTTCAGTACTCCTGGCAATAATCTAATGATGGCATCTGCACAAACAGCGGCTGCCAATTCTCCGCCTGAAAGTACGTAGTCGCCAATAGAGATTTCACGAGTAATAAAATGCTCTCTCACCCGCTCGTCTATTCCTTTGTAATGCCCACAAAGCATTAATAAATTTCCTTTAAGCGAAAGTTGATTGGCAATTTTTTGGTCGAATCTTTCTCCATCTGGAGTCATGTAAATTATTTCATCGTAACTTCTTTCCGACTGTAACTGTCTGATACAACGAGCGATAGTTTCAATTCCTAAGACCATTCCAGCACCTCCACCGAAGGCATAATCATCAACTTGTTTTTGTTTTTGGATAGAATAATCTCTCAAATCATGCAAAACTACCTGCACATGACCAGCCTCCTGCCCTCTTTTCAGAATTGAGTGGGCAAAAAAACTTTCCATCAATTTCGGCACAACCGATATAATATCTATACGCATCTTTTCAATTAACAATTAGCAATCAACAATTATCAGTTAGCAGTGAACAGTTATTCAGTGAACAGTTAGCAGTGAACAGTTGGCAATCAACAATTATCAGTAAACCGCTGGCAGTGAACAGTTCCCACTCTGGGGGTTAGGGGGCTTTACTTCCACTTAAATTCCCCCTCTGGGAGTAAGGGGGCTACAAATCCACCAATCCTGTCGGTAAATCTACATTGACAATTTTATTCACTTTATCTGCATTTAGTACCAATTCATCATTGACTGGAATCAATACTTCTTTGCCTTGATAACTCATTACCATCAAATCCTGTGCAGCCATTGCATAAAATTCTTTTACTGTTCCTAAAGGTCCTGTGTCTTTGTCAACTACCTGAAAACCAATTACTTCATGAAAATAAAATTGCTTTCCTTTCAACTCTGGCAATAAATCTAAAGGCAAATACATTTTTGTTCCAATCAAAGCCGCAGCTTTATCGAATGTATCAATATCTTCAAAACGAATGATAGTCTGATTAATCCTGATTTGTAATTCTTCTATAAAATACGGAACTAACTCTCCTCTAATTTCCAAGAAAACACTATCCATATCTTCGTATTCAGATGAATCATCGACATCGAGATAAATATTTAATTCTCCTTTAATTCCGTGTGTTTTAGTAATATGCCCTAACTCGTAACAATCGTCTTTAGTCATGTGGTTGTTTTGTTAAAACTTCGTAAACTTTTGTTAATCAAAGCATTACAGTAATTATATTTTATTTTTTTGTTTATTTTGAATGTCAATTTCTATTCCTATTTTCTGCGTAACCGCTCAGAAATTAAGCCAACAGCCAATAGCCAATTGCTGACAGCTTGTTGTTACAAAATTAGTCAAAACTATGAACATTGACAAAAAGAAGTTCTTTGCATAAAAACACGCAGAAATTATTTTTCCGACCTTAATCTCAGTATTTTTGGAGTAAAATCATTTTCAATTTTATGTATTCACACGAAACACAGTACAGAGTTAGATACGCAGATACCGACCAAATGGGATTCATGTATTATGGTAATTATTCCAAATTATACGAAATTGGTAGAGTCGAAGCATTCAGAAACTTGGGATTCAGCTATAAAGTAATGGAAGACGGTGGCGTAATGATGCCCGTTTATGAAAATAAATCAAGGTATATTCTCCCTGCTTTTTATGATGAATTACTCACGATTAAGACAATCATCAAGTCTATTCCATCTGCAAGGGCTGTATATAATTATGAAATTTTTGACAGCAAAATGAACCTCATACACACAGGCGAAACTACGCTGGTGTTCCTCAGAAAAGACAATAATCGCTTGGTGGTTGCTCCCAAGGAATTGAGAGATTGTTTATCGCCATATTTTGAATAAGGTCAAAAGTTTAGGAGTGTAAAGTTGAAGATTCAAGTTCAATGCTTTGGTTTCTACTAAACTTTAAACTCATTTACTTTATACTCATAGACTCCCATAAAATTTGAAACAACGTATCCGAAATACTAAGCCATACATTACTGCAAAGGGTTTTTTGAGTGGATTACACCTCAAAAACACTCCTGCGACGGTGTATCATGTATTGAAAATTTTGTGGGACAAACTCATTAAATTTGATATTGATGAACGTGCGGCGGCAGTGGCTTATAATTTTATGTTGGCAATTTTTCCGACTATCATCTTTTTATTTTCAGTGATTCCATACATTCCTGTTCCACATTTAGATGTCAGAATTATGGGATTATTGAAAACTGCCATGCCAGCAAGTTTGTATAAAGAGGCAGCAAGTACGATTTTTGAAATTGTAAAACGCCCCCGTGGAGGAATACTTTCTTTCGGATTTATTTTTGCCATTTATGCCTCAACAAGTGGCATGATGGCACTCATGAGAGCCTTTAACCAAACCTACCGCACAGCAGAAAAAAGGAGTTTTATCAAGGCAAGATTGATTGCAATCATGCTCAATTTTTTGCTAACTTTTGTATTGTTTGTGGCAGTTGTTGTATTGATTATTGGAAGAATTTTGGTGGACATTTTGTTTGAACAAGAAATCCTGAGCAGAAACATTACTTTTTATTCCTTGCAAGGCTTGACGTATTTGGTAGTTTTTGGGGTCTTCTTCACAACTATTTCCATCATTTATTATTACGCTCCAGCGATTCATAAAAGATGGAGTTTTTTCAATGTTGGCTCTATCACGGCTTCGGTGCTAACAATCATGATTTCAAATTTATTTTCTTATTATTTGTCGAATTTTGCTTCATATAATAGGTTGTATGGTTCAATCGGAACAATCATCGCCCTGATGGTTTGGCTCTATTTAATTGCTTTAATTTTGATTTTGGGGTTTGAAATCAATGCCAGTATAGACCAAGCAATGAGTATTTCTGAGGAGCAAGTTGTGGAAGAAAATATTACGGATAAATAGAAAAAGCCATCTCTCAAAGAAAGATGGCTTTTTGATAACCCTAACCCATAAAAATCAATGAAAGTTTTGTAGTATCATTGATGATTATTCTATTTACCATTACCGTGCCAAAGTTTAATTTTTCTCAAAAAAATGAGTATTTCTGAAAATCCACTCGTGACAATTGTCTGTTTATGCTACAATCACGCAAAGTTTGTAGAAGAATCCCTGTTTTCGGTGATGAATCAGACTTATAAAAATATTGAACTGATTATTGTTGACGATGCAAGCCCTGATGATAGCCAAGATATAATCAGAGCTTTTGCTCAGAAATTTGGTATCAAAAAATTAGTCTTGAATACCCAAAACCTTGGCAATTGTAAATCTTTCAATAAAGCCCTAAAATCAGCCAAAGGAAAATACATCATTGATTTAGCTGCCGATGATATTCTACTACCAAATTCAGTAGAAAAACAAGTAGCTTTTTTTGAACAATTCGACGAAAAAACTGCTGTTGTATTCTCGAATGGAGCAGACGTTGATGAAAACCGTAAGTTACTTAACTACTTTTTCCCAGTTAACAATGATGGAAAATCCAAAATAGTTAACAAAACAGGAGATTTGTATGGAGATTTAATTGCAGGAAATCGCATCATCAATGCGACTGGCGTAATGATGCGAACCAGTAATATGCGAGATACAGGAGGCTACAATGAATCTGCCGCTTATGAAGACATTGACTACTGGTTCAGGACTTCGAGGGACTATTTATTTCACTATAATGATGTAATTCTTTGCGAGAAAAGAAGACTGACAACATCTTTGGCTTATCAATTCAACCTAAAAGATAACAAATTGTTATTCAGTGCTTTAAATGATTTTAGATTAGCTTTTAGTTTGAATAAATCGAAAGAGGAAGACCAATTATTGTACAAAAAAATCAGGCGTTATTTGTGGCGTTCTATCTTAGTTGAAGATTATGAAAGTGTCCCACAATACATAGAGTTACTCAAGAAAACAGGGAAAAGTTTAGATATTTTTTCATGGTTAATGATTACTTTTTTCTTTAAACTGAAAATTCCGATTTACTGGTTTTTTAAAAATTTAGTACATTTACGTACGTTCGTTCAAAATAAATTAACAAGAATTTTATTCCCCACCAAATCAATACATTTATGGCAGAATTCATCAGACTTTACGAAAAGAATACTGACTCCCGAAGAATTGAAAGGGTGGTCGAATGCTTGAAAGATGGCGGCGTGATCATTTATCCGACCGATACTGTCTATGGTATGGGGTGCGACATTCATAATACCCGTGCGGTTGAAAGGATTTGTCAGATAAAAGGTATTAAACCAAATAAGAATAACTTTTCTTTTATTTGCTACGACCTTAGCCATATTGCAGACTATGCCAAAGTTTCTAATGCGGCTTTTAAGCTCATGAAAAAAGCATTACCAGGTCCTTTTACATTTATTCTGGATGCCAATAATAAAGTGCCTAAAATATTGGTTCAAGGTAAAAAAACGGTTGGAATCAGGATTCCAGACAATGAAATTACGAGGTTATTAGTACAAGGTTTAGATAATCCAATCATTACAACTTCTATCCGAGATGAAGATGAAATCATAGAATATTCAACCGATCCAGAATTGATTTTCGAGAAATTTCAACACTTAGTTGACATCGTAATTGATGGTGGTTTCGGGAATAATATGCCCTCCACAATCGTGGATGCCACTTCTGACGACTTCGAGATTATCCGCCAAGGAATTGGAGAGTTGGATGATTATTTGTAGGGTTTGGGTGAG
>JAAFJL010000071.1 GCA_013298865.1 Cytophagales bacterium
ATATATGCTACGTTCATTTGTTAATGAGATTTGATTTTAAATAGAAACACGAAATTACATAAAATGTTATGCAAGCATACTATTTTGTGAAAATTTTTAGAATATGTTTTGATAAACTTGGAATTACAGCTTTTATAACTAAATTTATAGTAGATTATTTATACCGAATTTTCGTTAAATATTTTCTCAACCCTTAAAAAATTTACACATGAAAAATCTCTTATTCCTGTCTGCCTGTTTCGCAATTTTACTTTTCTCAAAATGCAGTTCTGATACAAAAAAGAAAGAAGAAATCGCCCAGAGTGTTCCCCAAATTGATAGTATTGAAGTAAATTACCCTTGGACTCCTGACCCTAAGAATGAAACTGATGATATATTCATCTACGGTTCAGACGAATTTGGTGAATATCCGTTTGTGCCAGGGATTAATAAAATTTCTAATAATACATTTTTAAGAAATACAAATTGGAATTCTGGGGCAGTCTTTCCTATTGTCAATCTAAAATATAAATCAATAAAGATAGATTCTTTAGGGGGAATAGTTCAACTTAAAACTGGCGATGTTAAAACCGATAATTTTCTAAATTTTTATGCTCGTTATAGAAAATATGAAGAGCCGATAAAGACTGTTAAAGAATTTTTTGGGATTCATTTCATTAACAACAAAAAATATGCAGGCACCCCTGATAATCAGATGTTTGAGGTTGAGAAAATTCATCAAAAAAAAATGAATTATTTAACAAAATACGCCAAAGAATATAAATTTGATAGCCTTGAATTGAATCAATGGAAATTGATTTTAAACTTTGAGAGAATAGCTAATCGACTTGGGATGTTCAATTTTGCCAATAATAAATGGACAAAAGAACAAGTACAATCATTTGTGAATCTGAAGTCAGAATTTCAAGAAGATAATCCATACATTAAAACTCAAAATTATTCTTGGATGGCAAGCGAAATAGTGAAAGCCATTAAATACGCCCAGACAGGCAGTCTAAAACCAGATTTCAAGGTAGATTATAAAATTGCGGAAGATAATTTCAAAGGACAAACTCGTAATTTATTGCTAACTCAATTAATGGTTAATGAAGGGAAAAAACTATCCAAAACAGATTTTGAAGATTATGAAAAACGTTATGTATCTACTTGTAAAACAGAACGTTATATGAATTATTTTCAGAAAAGTGTAATGCCGATGAATGATAAAATCACGTCAACTTCGCTCTATGATGTTAATAAAAAATTGGTTGATTTTAAGGAAATAACTTCTAAAAATAAGGTGACTTATGTAGATTTTTGGGCGAGTTGGTGTGGTCCTTGTAGAGCAGAAATGCCTGCGTCTCAAAAACTGAGAGAAGAATATGCCTCAAAAGGTGTGAGTTTTGTCTATATTTCAACAGATGAAAATGCCGCAGATTGGGATAGGGCTAATAAACAAATTAATTTGCCAGAAAGTCAGAGTTTTTTACTTGCAAATCCTTCAGAATCTCCATTGAAAAAGCAATTTAAAATCAGTACCATCCCAAGATATATGTTGATTGATAAAAACGGAAAAGTGATTGATGCTGATGCCCCAAGACCGAGTGATAAGGAAATTAGAGGGGTTTTGGATGGTTTGTTGAAATAAAATAACTATTTTTGTGTAAACAATTTTGTTTACTTTAAATATGAATTTACAATCAAATTATCCAAAAGGAATTCACCCAGGATTAATATTGGAGACGGAACTCAAAGAGAGGCATTTTGCCAAAGGTAAATTTGCTTTGAGTTTACAGGAATATCCGCAGACCATTGTTTCGATAACAAAGGGCAAAAGGCGTATGAATATTGGTCTGGCGTTAAAAATCGAAAAAGCTCTCGACCTTGAAGAAGGCTATTTGATGATTATGCAGGTATATTATGACATCGAGCAATTGAGAAGTAAACAAAATATTGATAGACCCAATCTCTCAAAATTGAGGTCTGTTTTGTTTTGGGATACTTCCATAGAAAAAATTGATTGGCAAAAACAGAAAAAAGCGGTCATAAAACGTGTTTTTGAAAGAGGAAATGACATCGAAAAAAATGAAATTACTCAGTTTTACGGAGAGCAAACTATTCAAGAGATTTTAAATGAAAAATGAGCTATACCTAAATACGATTAGTCCGCTATTAATCGAAATTTTGAATGATTTGATGAACATAGAAGAGTTTGAAATGTTCAGATTAGTCGGTGGTACGGCTTTAAGTTTACAGATAGGTCATAGATTATCGGTTGATATAGATTTGTTCACGGACGCAGAATATGGAACGGTTAATTTTGATGAAATAGATAACTGTTTGAAAGCTAAGTATCAGTATGTGAGTTCGTTAAATATTCAGCCTTTGGGAATGGGTAAATCATATTTTATTGGTAATTCTCAAAACAATTGTATAAAATTGGACTTGTATTATACCGATGAATTTATATATAAAGCGTTGTTAATCAATAACATAAGAATTGCCAGTATCGAAGAAATCATTGCGATGAAAATGGATGTTATTTTGAGAGGTGGTAGAAAAAAAGACTTTTGGGATATTCATGAATTAAGAAATGATTATACTTTTCAAGAGATGATAGACCTTCACGCAAGAAGATACCCATACATACACGATGAACCTTTATTGAAAAAACAATTTGTAAATTTCACAAACGCAGATGATGATTTTGAACCAATTTGTCTGAAAGGGAAAGACTGGGAATTTATTAAAATGGATTTACTCAGATTTGCAGATTTATAGTAATTAACATTTTTTCCGTAATTTTAATCTATCAATTTCAAATCATCTCAAAACAAAAATCATGAAGAAAACTATTATTTTACTTGCTTTTACTTCTACAATTCTTTTTTCAAAATGTACTTTCAAAAAACAGGAAACTTCAAATAGTGCTGATAGTGTTTCTACTGAGGCTACTTCTTCTTTAATTGATGTTCAGAATAAAGTGTCTGATTTTAAGGACGTTACAAGTAAAAATAAAGTAACATACGTTGATTTTTGGGCGAGTTGGTGTGGTCCGTGCCGTGGAGAAATGCCTGCTTCTCAGGCTCTCAGAGAAGAGTATGCAGGAAAAGGAGTCAATTTTGTCTATATTTCACTTGACGAAGATAAGGATGCTTGGGCTTCGTCGAGTAAAGGTTTTGCACTTCCAGATGCTCAGAGTTTTGTGATTCCAAATGCTCAGGAATCTGCTATTCCCCAACAATTTGGCATTAGGTCGATTCCAAGATATATTTTGCTTGATGCCAAAGGAAATGTAGTAGATGATGATGCCCCAAGACCAAGCGATACTGAGAGTATTAGAGAGGCTTTGGATAAAATGTTGAAGTAAGGGAATTTTCAAAACATTATCCTTCAAATATTGCTTATTGCTAAAATTATCATCCAAAATCTATGAAAAATATACGCATAAATCTTAGCATAATAACCTTATCGCTTTTTGTGATAACGGTTAATAATTCTTGTAAAAAACAAGAAACAGCAACTCCGTGTGTCAAGAAAACTTGGTACCAAGATGCTGATAATGACGGACTTGGTAACAAAGCTGTCAGTGTTCAAGACTGTGAACAACCTTTTGGCTATGTTGCCAATTCAAACGATACAGATGATACGCCAAAGTCGGTTTCTATCATTCCTGCCAAAGGTTATACGACTCCTGCAACTTATCCGAATTTGAAATTAGCTTGGGCTGATGAATTTGATGGAACGAGTTTGGACGAGAAATTTTGGAACTATGAGTTGGGGAACAATAATGGTTGGGGAAATGAAGAATTACAAAACTATAAAAAGGAAAACACAAGTGTTAAAGATGGCTATTTGATTATTCAAGCTAAAAATGAACCTGCTGGTAATCAGAGTTATACGTCTTCGAGATTGACTACTCAGAATAAGTATAATTTCAAATATGGTAGGGTTGATATTAGGGCAGCATTACCGAAGGGACAAGGACTCTGGCCCGCTCTTTGGATGTTGGGAAAAAATATTCCACAAGTTAGTTGGCCTAAATGTGGCGAAATTGATATAATGGAAATGATTGGTGGTGATGCTTCGGGGAGGGATAATACGGTTTATGGCACACTCCACTGGGATAATGGCGGACAGTATGCCCAAGCTGGTGGCAATACAAAATTGGCTTCTGGTATTTTTAATGATGAATTTCATGTGTTTTCAATCGTTTGGGATGCTAAGAAAATTGTATGGTATTTAGATGATAAGCAATTCCATGTAATTGATACTACACCCTCAGGATTGAGCGAATTTCAGGAAGAGTATTTTCTTCTCGTAAACTTAGCAGTTGGTGGAAAATGGCCTGGAAATCCTAATGGAACAGCCTTATTTCCCCAGTATTTTATAGTAGATTATATTCGGGTTTTTCAGTAGCATTTCCCAAAATAAAAATACAGGCATAACAAAGATTTTAGTCTTGTTATGCCTGTATTTTTGTTTGGAAGAAATACTAATTCTTCCCTCCCTGCACAGCACCGCCTTGTGATTGCTTTTGTTGTTGCATCGGATTTGGTTGCGGAGGACGTTGCCCCTTAAATACCTGAAAACGAGATGGTTGCTCTGGCTCACGTGGGAAACCATTGTCCTCGGTATCAATATCTGCTGTTTCCAAGAATGGGTCAAGTATCCATTTTGCTACTTTTTTATCCGTCGGAATTACCTTTTTTACTTCCTTGTCATTCAAACGCCAAATCTCTACTGGAATTCTTACAATTTCGTCTGTTCCGTCTTCAAATTGCATCTTTATAATGACTGGCATTGGTAAGCCTCCTTTGTTTTTCAGATTAACTACATAGAAGTTTTTGTTGGCATCCACCAATTTCTTTTCGTCTTCAGAAAGTGTAGCTCTTGTTTGCTCAAAACGTTTTTTATCGGCATCAGAAGTAGCGTATTTATCGTACGAATTATAGAAATCTCTCATGTCTGGATTTTCCTCTACAACTGTTTTCTGAATATCTGTTTTGTTGCGTATCGTACTCATTGTCTGACGTTTAGCTTCGGCATCTCCCTTTGCTTTTTCATTCTTTTTCTCAGGAGAGAGATTATCAATTCCGTACCATTCAACGTTTTCGATAGACTGGTTTACGGGTTCAACTCCATAGAACCAACCTTTCCAGAACCAATCTAAATCAACACCAGAAACATCTTCCATCGTACGGAAAAAGTCAGCAGGATAAGGTTGCTTAAAAGCCCAACGACGAGCATATTCTTTGAAGGCAGCATCGAAAAGTTCACGTCCCATGATGGTTTCTCTGAGGATATTTAGACCCGTTGCAGGTTTTGCGTAAGCATTCGGACCAAAAGCCATGATGTTCTCAGAATTGGTCATGATGGGTACTTGCTGGGTTGGGTCGGTCTTCATGTAAGGCACAATGTACTGGGCTTCTCCACGGCGAGACGGAAAGTTTCTGTCCCACTCTTGTTCTGCCAAATATTGACAAAAAGTATTCAAACCTTCGTCCATCCAAGACCATTGTCTTTCATCTGAATTGATAATCATCGGGAAGAAATTATGCCCCACTTCATGAATAATTACGCCAATCATTCCTGCCTTAACTGCCTCAGAATAAGTGCCATCTGCTTCTGGACGACCACCATTGAACGAAATCATTGGGTATTCCATTCCTCCACCAGCAATCGAATGGCACGAATACGCCACTGGGTAAGGATATGCCACAGAGTGCTTCGAGTACGAGCGTAGTGTATGAGCAACCACCATAGTAGAGTACTGCCCCCATAACGGATTACCTTCTTTTGGATAAAGCGACATTGCCCAAACTTTTTTGCCTTCTACTTCTACCTGCATGGCATCCCAGATGAATTTACGAGAACTCGCAAAGGCAAAATCTCTTACATTATCAGCCTTATAAATCCATGTTTTCTTACCTGTGGGCTTAGATTTTTCTGCTTTTTCTGCTTCTTCTTGTGACACTAAAAGCACAGGACGAGTAGCAGTTTTTGCTTTTTCCCAACGTTTCAATTGTTCTGCCGAAAGTACCGCAGTTGGGTTTTGTAATTCTCCAGAAGCTCCCACAACATGGTCGTTTGGTACGGTTAGGGCAACTTTATAATTACCAAAATTCAAGGTAAATTCTCCTTGTCCCAAAAACTGTTTGTGTTGCCAGCCGTAAACGTCATTATAAACTGCCATTCTCGGAAACCAATGAGCAATAAAATAATTTGCATTACCATCTTTCGGGAAAAATTCATAGCCCGCACGACCGTAATATTCAGTAATTAAAAAATTCCAATCAATTGAAAATGAGACACTTGTCCCTGATTTCAAAGGAGTTGGCAAATCAATACGCATCATGGTATTATTGATGGTATATTTCAAATCTGCTCCTTTCATATCACGCACTGAAAGGATATTATAGCCATATTTTTTAGGGTCAGTCAAAGGTTTAAACTGCTCGAAAGTAGCCTGATTATTATTGATTCCTCCAGTTTTTGTACTATTCCCGATGGCATCTTTCTGAAAAAGATTTTGGTCTAATTGTAACCACAAATACCCCAATTGGTCTGGCGACTGGTTGTAATAAGTGATGGTTTCAGAACCTGTGATTTTGCGTTCAGTGTCATCCAACTCCGCCTTAATGTCATAGTCGGCACGTTGTTGCCAATAATCCTTACCAGGGCTACCAGACGCCGTTCTATACGAGTTAGGCGTGGGTAAATCATTACCTATTTGCTCAAAACGTTTATTAGCATTGTACGGAAGACTGGCAGGAGCTTGTTGAGCCATAAGCTGAGAGCTTAGAGCAACAATTAAAAATAAGAAAAAGAGTTTGTTGAGTTTCATAATGTTTTATTGGGTGAAATGTATTCGTTGAACAACTGTTATTAAGGAAGCTGTTTAAACTTGTAACACTAAATTTAGAAAAAATCCCCCAATCTACACAAAAAAACCACCTACAAATCGCAGGTGGTTTTTCTATGACCAATCTATTCTTACTTCTGATTAAACAATGTCATGAACATTTCGGCGGCGTGCCTTCCGTGAGTGGGGGTTAATTTCTGTTCCCCGAAAGATGGATCTATTAAATTCAAACTTTCAAATTTAGCAAATTCATTGTCTGATGACCAAGTTAAAGGATAGTCTCTCAGTGAAACTAAGGCTCTTTTTTCATTATAAAAATCATCTTCTGCCCAAGCCAAATAGGGATTTTTTAGATTAGCGGCTTCATCAAAACGCAACCCTTGAACATTATCCTTTTTGAAATCCCACCAAAAAATGGAAGAGTAACTATCTTGTTCTAATGGCACTTTATATTTATCCTTTAAACCCAAAGACTTTAATCCAAATTTTAACCATTTAGTCTGATACACAGGATGTTGCTCTCCGTCTGTTCTGCCAACAACATAATCATTATGTTCAAAAGGCTCACGGGCTTCTATTACCTTCTCAACAATTGGGTGCTTCACATCAGACACCAATGAAACCAAAAACAATACTTGCCCTAAATTATCGACTTCGGCACGTCCTTGGTTATTTCTATCAAAAGGTTCGTTGAGGTTCGTAATCCAATTAGTAAGCAAATTTGTATTTCCCGTATTTTTTAAGACCATTCCCATAGAGGCAGCATCACGGTACCACGGTTTTTCAAATGCCAAAAAGTTAGGAAGTGGCATACCGTCTTTTACATTAATGAGTACTTCATGATGTAATTCTCTGAGTATTGGACCAAATTTTTTGTCCGAAAAATCAGGCAAATTCAAATTAGTTTCTGCTAAAATAACCTGCATTTGATTTTCAAAAATATACATTCCTGTATTTGTTTCTTGAATATCAACAGCTTTACCATTTTCGAGTTCTAAGTGTACCAAATATTCCGAAGGCACAATGATAGCCTCCTTCACTTTCCATCTACGGGCTGCTTTCTGGGTTTCTAAATTGATCAATGCCCCATCTTTGTAACACATTTTTGGGCGGTCTCCCATGCCAAAAAAGAAAAACTTTACATCGGGTAAGTTTCTGCCATTGGGATGATCTTGTCTGAGAAGGGCTAAGTTGTCCCTATACAATTTTAGGGATTTTTCGGCTTGTGGTTTGGTGAAATTTTGAGCATTCGCTTTTAAACAAAATAAACTCAATACGATTAAAAAATGTCTCATCGGTGGCTAAGGTTATTAATTTTTTTGGCGGTTGGTATTACGAAAATACACAATTTTATATTATTGTATGCAATGATTTTGATTTTTGACTAAAATTTTACGATTTCGTCACATTAACTAACAGATAATCAGATAGTTTTGTTTGTTACAAAACTTCTCAAAAGGGCAAAAAAAACTCCAATAAACTAAAAAAATGACTTATGTCAGAATTTTAATTTATTGGAATAGTGCAAAAAAATATTATTTAATTTTCATCTGAATCTTTCTTCTTTTTCTCTTTCGGGGCTTCATAAATTAGCTTACCTTTTTCGTCTCTTTCTTGCAACAAAACAGGTTCTGTTTTATCAAATTTATCTTTGGCAAAAAGTGTCTCTTTCTTGAGTTTCCCACCAGTTCCGAATTCATGATATTCTCTCCAGCGACCAATCTTTACACTATCATCTAACTTTCCTTCTTCCTTAATGTTTCCACTTTTATAGAAAATTCTATATTCTCCCGAAATTTTTCCGTAAGTCACTGGTATAACTTCTTCTATCTTAGTTTCCTCTTTGTCGTAATACTTAAATTTAGAATCAGCCAAGAACCCATTTTTATACTTTACTTTTTCAATTAAAGTGAAATCTTCTGTCGGGGCATATTTTTCCCAACGTCCGTGCTTTGTACCCATGTTAAAAGCTCCTTCTTCAACCAGAAAATCACCAACATATTTTTTGTAAGGACCATGACAAAGCTCGCCGTATTCTGGGTCTTTTCTGCCCGCATTGGTTACTTTCCTGAGCTTGGGGTCGTACCACCAAATTTCTTTTGCATAAGGGCTAACTTCCTCATCATCAGTATATTTCAGGACACTAATTTCTTCAATCGTGAGTCTGTTTCCATTGCCATATTCTCCAATTCGTTTCTCAAATTTAATTCCTTCAAACTCGTCCTTGGGTGTCTTTTTAGGTTTGTATTTAGTCTTTGCAGTCTTGGTTCTTAGCCCTAAATCCAACCCAACATCCGATGCCACCGATGTCAAACTATCTTTGGCATTCTTGATTTTTGTTTTAGCATTTTTAAAATCTTCTTTTACATCCTTGATTGCTTTTTTGGCATTTTTCACATTGTCCAAAATATCGGTTTGGATTAAATCACCTAAAATTTTACGCTTTTTGGCAGTTGTATCCGTTTTAGGTTTGGCAGTTGTCTTAAACTCATCAGTAACTTGGGCAAAAGAAGAGCTACCAACCAGTAAGAAAACCATTATGCAGTATAAATCTCTCAGTTTCATATTATTAGACAATTGTGGATGCTTGAATTCAGGATTAGACTTCCTGCGAAAATAGGTTATGATTGAAAAGCTGTAGATTTTCGAGCGAAAATTGAACAAATTTTGAAAAGCATAGCATCGCTACGGTTAAAAAATTTGTTCAATTTGTAGCCGAAAAGATATAGTTTTACAACTTAAACTATTTTCGCAGGAAGTCTATTGTAAAAGATTAGCCAAAATCTTTTCCTATTTTTGCAAACGAAAATTAACAAGTTTTATTTTCAGAAGCAATCTTACGTTTTTTGAAAATCTAATTTTTACGAAAAGTCCAGCAAAAATTAATCCTTAAAAATGAAGTGTTTAAATTTTTCTTCATTTTCTAATTAGTCAATTTTCAAATCTTCAAATTCAATTGTCAAATCCCTTGGAAAAAAACGCTAAAATATACATCGCAGGACACCGTGGAATGGTCGGTTCTGCTATTCATAGAAAACTACAACGTGAAGGTTATCAGAACTTTATCCTGAAAACTTCGTCGGAACTTGACCTGCGAAATCAACAAGCTGTCGAAGATTTCTTTGCACAAGAACAACCCGATTATGTCTTCTTGGCGGCTGCCAAAGTAGGCGGAATTGTGGCAAATAATACCTATCGTGCAGATTTTTTGTACGAAAATCTGATGATTCAAAACAACGTCATTCATGCGTCGTACCTGAATAAAGTAAAGAAATTGATGTTTTTGGGTTCTTCTTGTATTTACCCAAAATTAGCTCCACAGCCTCTGAAAGAAGATTATTTATTGAGCGGCGAGTTAGAACCAACCAATGAGCCTTATGCGATTGCAAAGATTGCGGGAATCAAAATGTGTGAAGCATACCGTAGCCAATATGGGTGTGATTTTATCTCGGTGATGCCCACTAATTTGTACGGACAAAATGATAATTACGACCTTCAAAATTCACACGTGATGCCAGCCATGATTCGGAAATTTCATGAAGCAAAAATTGGGGGCAAATCAAGTGTAGAGTTGTGGGGAACGGGTTCACCGATGCGAGAATTTCTTCATGCCGATGATTTAGCGGAGGCTTGTTTTTATTTAATGCAAAACTATTCTGAACCAACTCTTATCAATATCGGAACGGGTGAAGACGTAACAATCAAGCAATTAGCCGAAGCCGTTAGTAAAGTTGTAGGCTTTGCAGGTGACTTAGTTTGGGACACTTCAAAACCAGACGGAACGCCACGTAAACTAATGGATGTCAGCAAGTTACATTCTTATGGCTGGAAACATACCATTGAATTAGAGGACGGAATTGGTTTGGCATATCAGGATTTCTTGGAACACCACGATACTCTGAGGCTTTGAGATAGTTTTTAATATACTGGAATTACTGAGGTTTGAGTTGTTGAATTATTGCCATATTTTAACATTAGAATTTTACAGCAATTCAACCTTTTATAAGTACTCGTTGAGAAATAGTCGATGTTAATTTTAATCAAAATTTTATTATAAATATTTGATAATCAATAATTTATGATTATTTTTTTAATCTTGACAACTTATTAACTTAAAATTTAACGACTACTTAGTTTGTCAAATATACTATGAAAACAGAATGGTTCAGTACATGGTTTGACTCCCCTTATTATCATATTCTCTATAAAAGTCGTGATGTTAAGGAAGCCCAACTATTGATTGACAACCTTACAGATTTATTAAATTTTTCTCCCGAACATCGGTTGATGGATTTAGCTTGTGGTAAAGGCAGACACGCTATCTATCTGAATCAGAAAGGATTAGATGTTGTAGGATTGGATTTGTCACAACAAAGCATAGAACACGCCCAACAATTTCAGAACGACCGCCTGCACTTCTACGTACATGATATGCGGGAGATTTTTGAAGAACGCTCTTTTGATTTTATTCTAAATCTATTCACAAGTTTTGGATATTTGGAAACTGAACAAGAGAATATCAAATCTTTTCAATCTGCTGCCAGAAGCCTTAAAAAAGGAGGAGTTTTTGTGATGGATTTCTTCAATACTTCATTGGTTATCAGGGACTTAGTTGCATTTCAAGAAAAAGAAATAGAAGGAATAAATTTCCGAATCAATAAAAAGATTGAAGACGGTTTTATTCTGAAAGACATAGAATTTACTGCAAATGACCACCACTATCATTTTCAAGAAAAAGTCAAAGCAATTTCCCTCGAATCCTTTACCCAGTACTTCCAAGCCGCAGGACTTTCATTGAAATACCTCTTTGGCAATTATGCCCTCGCCCCATTTTCGGAGGAATCCTCGCCCCGTATGATTTTTGTTTTGGAGAAGTAAGTATTTTCATTAAATCCACTCGTATATTTTAGATATAGCTCGCTGAAACTCACTTTATTTACAAGTTTCAGCGAGATATGTAGTGATAGATCGCTGAAACTCATTAATTTTACAAGATTCAGCGAGGTATAATTTAAAATATTGAAAAAATGATAGGTAGAGGACACGAAACTCAGATAATGTTGGATTTGGTAAAAAGTACCAAAGCCGAAATGTTAGTCGTATATGGCAGGCGAAGAGTAGGAAAAACCTATCTCATTAAAAACGTATATCAATCAATGATGTGTTTTGATTTTACGGGTACACAAAATGCCTCAAAGGCTAACCAACTCTTTAAATTTTCTGAAAAACTAAGAGAGCGTTTTCCTGAAAGCCAATTTTCTGATAGTGTGAAAACGTGGAATGAAGCATTTCTGGCATTGAAAAAGTGTTTGATTGAGGTTCAAATCAAAGATCAAAAGCAAGTAATATTCTTCGATGAGTTACCCTGGTTAGCGTCCGCAAAATCTGATTTTTTAGAAGAATTAGGTTATTGGTGGAATGACTGGGCATCACAAAAAAATGTAATTGTGGTGCTTTGCGGTTCAGCAGCATCGTGGATGCTGAAAAAGGTAATTCATCATAGAGGAGGTCTGCATAATAGAGTTACGAAAAAAATTAATTTAAAACCTTTTACACTTGCTGAAACCCGTCTTTATCTCGAAAGCCTTAATGTTCAATGGGACGATTATCAGATTATTCAGTTTTACATGACAGTCGGAGGAATTCCTACTTATTTACAACAAGTACAGCAAGGTGAAACCGTGCCTCAAACGATTGATAGAGTACTTTTTTCAAAAGACGGAGCATTACGCAATGAATTTACCAATTTGTATGCGTCCCTTTTTGATAACTATCAGAACCATATAAAAATTATCAAAATATTGGCAGAAAAATGGGCAGGAATGAATCGGCAAGAGATTATTGCTAAATCCAGTTTTAAAGATGGCGGAGGGCTTTCTAAAATTTTAGAAGAATTAGAAGCTTCTTCTTTCATTACACAAATTCCTGCTTTCCAGAAAAAACACAAAGATTTTGTTTATCGCTTATCAGATGAATATTCTCTGTTTTATTTAAAATTTATGGAGGGTAAAATATTCACCGCTAAAAATGAATGGCAGAAGGCATCTGGTGAAGTAAAATATAAAATTTGGGCAGGGTTTGCTTTCGAGAGTATCTGCATCAAACACGTTGAGGCTATCAAAGTAGCATTGGGTATCTCTGGAATTTACACCGAAACGTCAAGTTACTTTCACAAAGGAAATGAGACAACAGAGGGTTTGCAATTAGATTTAGTCATTGACCGTGCAGATAGAGCTATTAATTTATGTGAAATCAAATTTTATAATGATGATTTTATAATGACAGATGCCTTGTCAACTACTTTGAGACAAAGAAGACAGAGGTTTAAAGAATTTACAAATACTCGAAAGATAGTCTTCAACACCCTTATTACGACCTACGGAGTAAAACATAGCCGAGAAAGTTTAGGGCAAATAGACCACGTCATTACAATGGATAAACTATTTATTTTGGACAGTTTTGAATAATCGCTTTTTTGCATTTACCCAAGTTAATAAAAAGATATTCCCCTTTATTTTTGTATTTAACTAAGAATCCGTAATTTTGCACCCTTATTTAGTCAAAGGACTGAGTCTGGTATCGAATTTGTTTAAAAAACAACGTTACCTTCTTATAATTCAGTCGTTTAAATAAAGATAAACAACAAATAATCAACATATTAACAATGGCACGTGATTTAAAGTACACAAGAAACATTGGTATTGCTGCCCACATTGATGCAGGAAAAACAACCACCACAGAACGTATCCTTTACTATGCTGGTGTGAGCCACAAAATTGGTGAGGTTCACGACGGTGCAGCAACAATGGACTGGATGGAGCAAGAGCAAGAAAGAGGAATTACCATTACTTCGGCTGCAACAACCGTAGATTGGAAATATAGAGATCAAGATTACCACGTAAATATTATTGATACACCTGGTCACGTGGACTTTACTGTTGAGGTAAACCGTTCTTTGCGTGTATTAGATGGTCTTGTGTTTTTATTTAGTGCTGTTGATGGTGTTGAGCCTCAGTCTGAAACTAACTGGCGTTTGGCTAATAATTACAACGTTGCTCGTTTGGGCTTCGTGAACAAAATGGACCGCTCTGGTGCTGACTTCTTGAACGTGTGTAAGCAAGTGAAAGAAATGTTAGGTTCTTATGCTGTGCCTTTGCAATTGCCAATCGGTGCGGAAGATAAATTTGAAGGTGTAGTTGATTTGGTAAACTTCCGTGGTATCAAGTGGAACGAGCATGACAAAGGAATGACTTTTGAAGTTGTGCCTATTCCTGATGATATGATTGAAGAAGCTACTGAATACCGTGAGAAATTATTGGAAGCAGTTGCTGAATTTGATGACTCTTTGATGGAGAAGTATTTTGAAGACCCAGCTTCAATTTCAGAAGATGAAATTCTTGCTGCTCTTCGTGCTGCAACAATTTCGATGAAAATTGTTCCAATGCTTTGTGGTTCTTCTTTCAAAAACAAAGGAGTTCAAACAATGTTGGATTATGTGATGGCTCTATTGCCTTCGCCGATGGACAAAGAATCAATCATTGGTACTGACCCTCGTACAGATGCCGAAATCGTTCGTCATCCTACTGTGAAAGAACCATTCGCTGCTTTGGCGTTTAAAATCGCAACTGACCCTTACGTAGGTCGTTTGTGCTTTGTACGTGCTTACTCAGGTGTTCTTGAAGCTGGTTCATATATTTTGAATAACCGTTCTGGAAATAAAGAGCGTATCTCTCGTATTTTCCAGATGCACGCCAACAAGCAAAACTCTATTGAGCGTTTGGAAGCTGGTGATATTGCTGCTGTAGTAGGTTTCAAGGATATTAAGACTGGAGATTCTCTTTCTGACGAAAAAAATCCAATCGTTCTTGAGTCAATGGTATTCCCTGACCCAGTTATTGGTTACGCTATCGAGCCTAAGAAATCTGCTGACCAAGACAATTTCTCGAAAGCAATCGGTAAATTAATTGAGGAAGATCCAACCTTGAAAGTAGAGTCTAACGAAGAAACAGGACAAACTATCATCAAAGGTATGGGAGAACTTCACCTTGAAATTATCATCGACCGTATGCGTCGTGAATTTAAAGTTGAAGTAAACCAAGGAGCTCCACAAGTAGCCTACAAAGAATCGTTAACGAAAACTACTGAACACCGTGAAGTTTACAAGAAACAATCAGGTGGTAAAGGTAAGTTTGCCGATATCGTATTTGAAATGGGACCACGTGAAGACGGTAAAGAAGGTTTAGAATTCGTAAACGGTATCGTGGGTGGTGTTATTCCAAAAGAATTTATTCCATCAATCCAAAAAGGATTTGATGCAGCCATGAAAACTGGTGCATTAGCAGGTTATCCGATGGACTCAATGCGTGTACGTTTGTATCATGGTTCATTCCACGATGTCGATTCAGATGCTTTATCGTTTGAAATGGCAGCACGTTTGGGTTACAAAGAAGCAGCTAAAGCAGCAGGTGCAAAATTGATGGAACCAATCATGTCAGTTGAAGTAGTTACACCTGAAGAATATACAGGACCAATCACAGGGGACATGAACCGTCGTAGAGGTATGATGAAGGGTATGGACTCTAAGCAAGGTGCTCAGGTATTGAAAGCTGATATTCCTTTATCTGAATTGTTCGGTTACATTACTGATTTGCGTACAATGTCATCTGGACGTGCAACTGCAAACTTGACATTCTCTCATTACGAATTCGTTCCGCAGAACATCGCAGACGAAGTAGTAAAGAAAGCAAAAGGATTGTAAGAAATCTGATTTCTTTTAAATACAAAAACTCTCTCAGAATTGATTTTTTGAGAGAGTTTTTTTTGTTAATATTTTGTAGGATATAGAAGCTGTTTAAAAATAGATGCAAAAGAAGGAGACGCTGGTTTCTACAACTTTCATTTCGATAAAAGAACAAATATTGACCGAGATGGAAAGATAATTTTGGTGTAGAAAAAAGACCTTGAAAAATAAATTTCAAGGTCTTTTTTTATGGTAACTATCAATTACACAAGTAGTTGAAAGAATAAAACCCTTTTGAGATGAAGCCATCAGACACTTTGACATTTGTTATTCTATTAAACTTATCAAATTTATAAGAAAAGTCACTTACTGATAAAACACTACCGCTTCTATCAAATATCTGTATTTTTTTAGGGATTGACTGAGGCATTTTCCCTTTATTAATACCAATATAATCTAAGTAAATATATCCTTCAAAGCTCAAACTTGATCTATTAAACATGACAAGTTTGTATAGTTTATCTGTATCAACATTTTCAACTTCTTGATTTTCAAACACCATCTTCCATTCAAATTTTTCAACTTGACTACCCCATTTTGTATATTTAGTCACATTCTCAATACTTCCATTTTTCCATACAAGAACAAATGAAGTATTTTCCGTTGCAGCAGGATTATTTATAGAAGAATAAGTAACTGAAAATTTTATCAGACGATTTTCATTATCATACTCGTATTTTCCTTTGATTGTTGTATCATCATCTTTTTTACTTTCATACGATACAATGTCATTATTTTTATTTAATTGAAATATGAAAGGTTGAACAATTTTGGTAGGTAGCCAAGTTTTCAATAATGTTAAAGAAGATTTATCATATTTGAAATCATAGCTGTTGTTAGGAGATTTACCTTCATCCAAACCTATAATTTTCCCATCCAGACTATAAGTATATTTTAGGCTATTTCCACTAATGATATTTTCGGTGTTTGAAAATTCAAAGACTGAAGTTTCTTCACAGGGTAACTTTGTAGAAGAGGAAGAGGCTAATGGCTCAATTAAAGATGTTTTGCTACACCCAAATACTACGAAAATTGCAAGATAAATAGACCATTTTTTCATGTTATTTTTTGCTTTAAATATGTGAACTTTTTTTACATACAATGTAACGAACCAGTCTATTTTTTCTTATTTCAAAACAGACCATGTTAAAGAGTAACTAACTAAAAGACAAACAATTAAGCCCTCCCCCCTACTTCGTCATTTGGACATAGACAATTTTTTTTGTCTCAAAAAATTCTTCGTCAAAGAATTCGTAGAGTTCGTAGGTTTTGGTTTTTTTGCCGTACTCTTTTAGTTCTTCGCTCAAATCCCCACCTTTCAAAAATAGAATTCCATTTTTGAGCTTATTATACTGATTTTGGTTGAATTTTCCACGCACCCATTCTGTAAATGGTAGCACACGGGTAACGGCACGAGTCACCACAAAATCATATTCATAATCAATCTGTTCCGCCCTGATTTGTTCTGCTCGCACATTTTTTAAGCCCAAAGCCTGTGCAATCTCTGTAACAACTTTTATTTTCTTTCCGATACTATCCACCAAATGAAATTGGCATTCTGGATACAAAATTGCTAAAGGAATCCCAGGGAAACCTCCGCCAGTACCAACATCCAAAATCTCAGTACCATTCTTAAAATTGACTACCTTCGCAATAGCTAAAGAATGTAAAATGTGTTTTTCAAAGAGATTTTCAATATCTTGTCTCGAAATCACATTGATTTGCTCGTTCCAGTGACTATACAGCTCAGGTAATTTACTGAACTGTTCTTTCTGTAAAGGAGTAAGTCCGTGAAAATATTTAAGAATTATATCCATTTGTGTTGTTGTCGTATGTTTTTATTCAAAACGAATCTGTAATTTGTGAATGATTAATTTAAAACCGAGAAAATGCTCAAAAAAATAGGCACATCGTTACTTTGGTTAGGCAGTTTACCACTTTGTATGTACACTTTGCTGTTGTATTTGCTCGGCTATTCGCTCGTGATAGAACATTGGTTAGCTGGTTTTCTACTAATGACAATGCCAATTGCCATGTTTTTGTGCATTATCGTAGCGATTTCTTGGCTATTCATCCGCCCAGCAAGGGCTATTCTGCCCATCATAGTCTTGGCTTTAGGTTTTGTTTTTATCAGAAGAACCGTTTCCATTCACAAAGATAGTCCCCCCAGAGATGGTCTAAAAGTTTTGAGTTATAATCTTTATGGTTTATATGCCGACAATTACCTCAAAAACGTCAAAAAAGTAGATAGTTTAGTCAGTTTCATGAGCCGCCCTCATGCCGATATTCAGTGTTTTCAGGAGTTTTACAATTGGGACGAAATGCGGTCATATCGAACCATAAAATCTGTCTCGAAAAACTATGATTACCATGCTTTCACGCAATCTAAAAAACTAAAATCTCCCAATCAGGGCTTGATAGGTTTAGCCATTTTTTCTAAATACCCAATCATCCACCAAGAAGGTGAAATGTTTGAGAATCAGTCGAATGGCTACTTAATTGCTGATATTGATTTAGGGAAAAAGGGAGTCGTGCGAATCATTAATTTTCAGTTATGGTCAATGGGCATTCGAGTGAATCGGGTCATGGGCGAAGTAGAATCTCAGGACTATGAAGAAGCAAAAAAGGAAAGTAGAAATATCCTGACTTTACTCAAAAAAGGTTTTGAACATCATATCGACGAAGTAGAAAAAATAGAACGCCTTGTTGACGCCAGCCCTTATCCAGTAATTATTTGCGGAGATTTCAATGAAACTCCTTATGGTTTGGCTTACGGACAAATCCGTGGTAGGATGAACAATACCTTCGAGGAAGTTGGTCATGGTTTTGGCTATACCCTCAATCGTAGCCCGTGGTGGGTCAGGATAGACAATCAATTTTTTGGTGAAAACATTTGTCCTTTAGATTTTAAAGTTCACTCAGACATTACTTATTCCGACCATCTACCCATTTCAGGAATTTATGAAATCAAAGCCAAAGAGGTGGAGAAGTAGGTGGGATTTGGAAATTATTGTTTTCTATTTATACTATTTTCTTCAGATGTTCTCTCAAAAAATAAAGTGCTACGCCTGCGAAACGTTGTGGATTTTTAACAGATGATGATTTATATTTTTGGATTTCACTTTCACATTGCTCTCTTGAGGTAAAAAACATTATCGTTTTCAAAATATCTGAGATAAAATCTTTCCTTTTATTTACCAACTCTTTCTGATTTAGTCTTAAAATTGAGATAGTAGCTAAAATTTCAGCCGTTTCTGGACTTGTCTCGAAAAGGTCATTTTTAGTTGATTGACTGAATTTTCCCCACTCTTCAAAACTTAACTTTTGAGGGAGTATTTCACCTTTTCTGTTGTACTTGAAAAAGTCTTCACAGTTAGGATGTCCAATATATTTACTTATCAAAATATCCCCTTTTGTTTTGTCGCAATGCCCTGTATTTGTTCCATCTTTTTCAGTACAAGCCAAATAGAGATTGTAATAATTGACTTCATCTAATTTGAACTTGCTTTCGGGCAAAAAATGCTCTCTTGTACGCAGTGACGAACTTTGCGGAAGAACCTGCATACAGTAACAACAAACTCCTCGCTGTTGTTGATAAAGAATTGTGTCCAAATCATCAATGTATGGACTTCTCAAATCTTTGTATGATGGATGTAGATTTACACTTTTCTGTAAAGCAACAAATTTTAGTAATGAGCGTGGCGGTTTCGATTTTTCTATAAAAAGCATAGTGGATTACTCGTAAAGTTTTTCTAATGGTTCAAGTTCAATAAAGATGGGATGATTAATGCCTAATTCATCAATCAATTTGGCTTTCATTTCTTTGGCTCTATCTGTTTGCATATTACCGTCTTGCACTAAGGCAGCGTATAAATCTACACGGTCTTGTACTTCTTTTAATCTATCTTCTGAATCCATTTTTAAAAGACTCATGCCAGCATCTTGCCCGTAAGTACCATAAATCTCTCTAATTTGCCCCCCTTCCATCATAAAAGCATTATCCCTAACCGTACTCAAAACCAAAGGTGAGTGAGTAACAAAAATGACCTGAGAAGAACGGCTATCTCCCAAGGTTTCTTGTAAATCTGGGACAAATTGCCACTGCCAACGTGGATGTGCAAAGGCATCAGGTTCATCAAGTAGGAAGAGAGTTTCATTACCCAAAAATAGCTCAATTGTGCCTCTCATGCCTATTCTTTGCTTTTCTCCTTCGCTTAAATCGTCAAAAGAAAGTATCTCATCAATGCCTTTCTTCTTGAAACGAAAGCCTATGTTTCTGATGTAATCGTTTGTAAAGGCTTCTGATAAGTATTCAAAAAAAGTAGCTTCATTATTATTGATGATTGACGAACTCATCAGTTTTTTTAAATCTTCCGAATTAAATGTTAAAACATATTCATTAATATCTGTTCTTCCGTGATTGGAGTTTTCAATCAAAACTTGAAAGAAAATACTTAAATTGGTTGGGGCAAACCAAAAGTTTTCAATGTTTGCTTCTTTCGAAAGGTTGTAAGTCGGTTTTTGAATCTTTATTTGAAAACTTATAAACTCTTCAATGTCAAAAGTATTTGACAGTAATTCAACTTTGATTCTATCTAAATTTGACCCAAACAATGCTAATAATGCGAATCTAAAATGTATTTCCTGAGCGTAAATAATATCAAAATCTTGCGTATTTTCCTTCTTTTTTCGATATTCACTAATCAATCTATTCATTCTTACAGAAATCCCTGCATAGTAAGAAACTATCTGTTTCGGGAAAACTCGATTAGCATCTATACTTGCTCCATTGCGTGTTGAAGAAAACCCTTTTTCATCATTTTTGAAAACGATTTCGTTACGGTCAATGTCTTGATAGGCTATTTCAAAATAGAATTTTTTATCAACTTTATCGGTACGAACTTGGGCAAAAATGGTTAAGATTGCCTCCAATAAATTAGACTTACCACTGGCATTTTTACCCACAATAACCGCCACAGGATAATCTGGATTGAGTTCCCAAGTAAAATCTTGTAAGTTTTTGTAGGACTTTATGTAGAGTTTAGTGATTCTCATGTTGTTACGAATATTTCTTTTTCAAAATTTTCTTTGGCTTGCTTTCTTAGCTTTTCAGCTTGCTGGCGAAGATTTTTGATTTGCTCTTTTTGAGTTGTGATATGGTTTACTATTTGGGTTTGAATTTCTAATGATGGAAATTTGAAATTGAGTTTAAATAAATTGTCTAACCCTAATTCCGTTTGTTTTGTTGATTGAGCTGACTTTATTTGTTCAATTTGTGATTGAATGAAAGCACTATTAAATTGATAGACAAAAAACGATGGGTGAATTAGGTTTTGATTTAATCTTACTAATAAAACATGACTATCATAAATTAATCCTTCAAAGCCTTTTGTAACTAATGAACTTCTACCAATTGTTCCGTCTCCTGTTGAGTTTATCAAAATATCGTTTTCAACTGTCTTAAACTTATCATCTATTGAATCGAACCAATTTTTATTAACACTTTTTGCAAACTCTAACTTAATTTCATTCCAACGATTACATTTTTGATTTAAAATTGTTGCCTCTCCATCTTCTTCATACTTAGGGCTTTTTCCTCTAAAAGCATTCTCAACATTAATTTTATTTGAAAGCCTTTGAAATTGGTTAAAATCGTTTTCTCCATCGTATAATATTTTATCAATACTCCATGAGTTCATCTCTTTTAATCGAATAAACTGTAAGCCTTGCTTTCTCTCAACAGGTTTAGGAGCATCAATTCCTAATTCCTCCAAAAGATAACTTTCAATACTCTTTTCTAACTCATTTGCTTGATTTTCAGCTTTTTGGGCTTTTGCTAAGTTTTTGTTGTATTGGTTTACTAATTGGTTTTGCTCTTCTAAATTTGGGAGTGGTATTTCAAAACTTAGGAAACTATTTTCGTCCATTCTTTGCCTACCTGTCGTACCACTACTTAGGTTCTGACAAAAGTCGAAAAAAGACTTACTTCCTGTAATGATTGATAGATATTGAGGTAAGATTTTTTCTTTATCAATATCAAAAGTTGGAAAATCATTAGTAATAATGGCATTATGTACATCTTTTCCAGCTAATCCAAATGCTCCATTTCTCGCATCAATTCGAGAATAAATGAACTGACCTTCTTGGAGTAAAAATTGTCTTTTAGTTTTAATTTCACTTCCAATTTCCTCGTCTCGAATTTTTACTCCTTTTCCATAAAGTTTAATTGTAACACGTTTATAAACAATATCATCTTCAATATCTACTATGACTTTACTTCTTTTAAGCACATCACTAATCTTGATTTTTTTATATTTTTGTGAGAAAATAACAGAATCAGATTTATTGTAATGAACACTCCAATTATAGACACTGTTGAAGCGTAAAGAATTCATCATTTTAAAATTCATTGCTGTCATACTACCATTTTGATTGGAACTCGTTGATATTCACCATTTTTCAGTACACCGTATTCAAATTTAAAGGTTTCGCTTTTCCAAAGACCTTCGTGGGTGCGGTATTGCTTGAATTCGTCTCTTAATTCAAACAATTGATTTGTCGTTTTTTGTCCTGTGCTTGTGATACCCGCCTTATCTATTTGAGCCATCACGAGTCCGTAATCAAAACGGTCTTTGACTAAGGCTTTTATTTCGGTTTCTATTTTTTTATCTAAATCAGCTTTCCATTTATCAAACTCCGCTTTGGCTTCTTTGTGCTTTCTGGTGGCTTCGTTTATGTCACCACTATTTAGCATAAGTTGCAAATCTTTTTCTGATTTACTGGTCTTAATGCTTTTTACATCTTTGGCATAAGCTCTTAACCGTTGAATTTCGTGCCAATATGCTTTATGGATTTTTTCTTTTTCTTCTATTTGAGGCTGATACTTTTCGTTGATTTCTTTATTCGTTTTTTTCTGAATATCGTCATACAATTTTTGTTCTCTTTCGGTAAATTTTTTCAAAAAAACTAAACTTGATTTTACACTCGCCCCAGCCGAAACAAATATTTCTTGTGGCAAAGAAACAACCATCAATAATTTTGCTTTTCCTTCAAAATATTCTCTAACTCGTTGTAAATCAGAACCATTTAAAAAGCCTTCGGGCAAAACTACGCCCATCCGTCCGCCAGGTTTCAATAGATTGATACAACGCTCCATGAACAATACTTCGGTTAGACTCGACATCTCGCCTGTATCAAAAAATGAGGTCAAAGGAACGCCTTCGCCTACTTCTTCTAATTTTTTATTGTTCTTTTTTCTGTCGCTTAGAATCGAATTAAACAGTTTTTCAGTATGTTGGTAGGCTTTTTTATAAGCATCTCCATATTTTTTTTCGTAAAACTCTCTCTTTTCGTTAGTTGGTAATAACTCTGATAATTTTACGGAAAAGTTTTTTGATACTCTTGCTCCAAAAGGTGGGTTTGTAATAATTACATCAAAACGGTCTTCAAAAATGCCGTTTATATTCCAAAGTCCGTCGTGATAATGTACCCCCCCGTGACCATCTCCGTGCATAATCATATTCATCTTGGCAGTACGAGCCGAACGAGGTTCAGCATCCGTTCCAAAAATACACATCGAAGAAAGTTTCTTCAATCGGCTTGGTACTTTTTTACCTTCCTCAACAATATCAGCATCTTTATCTAAATCCTTTTCGAGTTCGATAATACACTGATTCAAATGGGCATTAACTTCTAATTGTTGTTCTAGTGAAAGGTTTTGATAATTATCTAAGTACAGTTCTTTTCTGATTTTATTTTTGGCTTGTTGAATATCAATCACAATTTTTTCTTTGATATAATCGAAGGTACGAATTAAAAAACCGCCACTACCACAGCAAGGGTCACAGACGAGTTCACCTTCTTGTGGGTCGAGAATATCCACCATAAAATCCACAACAGTACGTGGCGTAAAATACTGACCTAAATCTCCTCTGAAAGTAGTTCCCAAAAACTCCTCAAAAGCAATCCCCTTTACATCGTCATCGGTTTTGGAAAGATTGTAATTTTGTAATTTTTCTACAATATCCAGAAAACTCTCTTCACGTATGCGTAAAGTGGCATTTTCTTCAAAAATATCGTCTCTTTCAAAGTCTTTTTTAGTTTTATCGAAAAGTTTTTGGTAGAAAGGTTTATCGTCGTATCGTTCTTGTTGATTCTTTATTTCTAAAAATTTCCGTTTAGAAAAAATCATCTTCTCATCTCGCTCAAACATGATTTTCATAAATAAAATTTTTGAAATCTCATCAAAAGCCATTTCGGGCGAGAGTTTATCGTTGTTTCGGATAACATTATGGCAATCAAAAAGGAGTCTTTGGAAATCATCTTTTGAGAAGAATTTTTCAGTATCAAGAATTTCCTTTATTCTTTTTACATTGTCTAATTCATTCGCATGAGGAACTCCATTTATTTCAATGGCATTCTCTGGAAATATTTTTTCTTTGGAAATTTTAAAATACTTCCAATCTGTTTTGTTAGTAATTACACAAAACTGAGCGTTTGCCCATGAAGCATAATTGATACCTTGTGCGTAATCTTCTTTGGTTAGTTTGATATATTCAGCCTTACATTCTACGACGATATACGCATTGTTATTCTCCTTTTTATCCTTCTCACTTTTCCATATCGCAATATCAGCCCTTGCGTTTCCATGACCTCTTTTTGAATTAGTTACGCTTCTTTCTTGATCCATTTGCTCTAACTGATACCCAAATTCTGTAACAAGTCGTTGGATAGTTTCTTGCCTAATAATTTCTTCGGGGGTTGCAACAAGCCAAGAATTTTTGAGTGGGGCAAATATTTCTTTATTATTATTTCGGTACTTAATATCCATCTAATGGGGTTTTTTAGGGACAAAAATTAATGCAACTATCTAATTATCAATTAGTTAAAAACAAGACAACCTGATAATTCGTAATTTTAAAGTGGCTTTTTTATAATTAATGTTAAAAGGGTAATAAACGATTCATCAAAAATATGAAATTTCCTTCGGAATATATTCATTTGAAGGAGGTCATAGCAATACTGATTTTAAACATAACCTAAAATAAGTAAAGTGTCTCTTAGGTATTTCAATACTTCATCTTCAGAAAATCTGATTTAACCCTATACAATTCCTCATCCTTTCCTGTATCTTCACATTTCAAATTTCAATGCCATTGTCCCCCATGCTCCCTTTCCTTAAAAAACTCATTAAAAAACGCTGGTTCAAGCTCTGTTTGGGGTTTTTAGTGGGCTTTTTTTTAATGGATTTAGTGTTTCCTTTCCAAGTTGAACCTCGGTATTCTACCCTCATTACGGACTCTCAGGGGAAAGTCTTGCACGCCTTTCTGAACCCAGAAGATAAATGGCGAATGGCTACGGAACTCACAGAAATTACGCCTACGCTTCAGAAAGCCATTATTTATAAAGAAGACCGTTGGTTTTATTGGCATTTTGGGGTAAATCCTGTGGCTTTAGGGAGGGCTTTGATACGTAACATTTTCACGGGCAGGCGTACATCAGGGGCGAGTACCATCACGATGCAAGTTGTGCGTTTGTTGCACCCACAAGAGCGAACGTATTGGCACAAAATCACAGAGATTTTTAGGGCAATTCAGTTAGAAATTCATTTTTCAAAAGATGAAATCCTCCAGTTATATCTCAATCTTGTACCGTACGGTTCTAATATTGAGGGGCTGAAATCTGCTTCGATTCTTTACTTTCAAAAGACCCCAGATGTCCTCAGTTTGGCAGAAGTTGTTACGTTGGCAATTATTCCCAATCGACCTTCAAGTTTGCGTTTGGGAGTCAATAACCCTTTCGTTTTACAGGAAAGAAATCGCTGGTTGAAAACCTTTCAGGAAGAAGGCGTTTTCAATGATCAAGATATTCAAAATGCTATCGACGAACCTCTGTCGGTTGTTCGGCATGAAGCCCCCAAACTTGCTCCACATTTGTCTATTCGTTTGAAAAATGAAAATAAAACGGGCGGAATCGTCAGGACTTCTTTGAACAGAAACAAGCAATTGACCATTGAAGGTTTGACCAAAAACTACGTCAATCGCCTCCGTTCGATGAATATTCATAATGCCGCTGTCATGGTTATCAATAATCAGACGCATAGCGTTGAGGCTTATGTTGGCTCGGCAGATTTTGGAAACCCTATCGATGGTGGACAAGTTGATGGTGTTCGGGCGGTGCGTTCGCCTGGTAGCACGCTTAAACCATTACTTTACGGAGTTGCGATTGATAAGGGAATTATCACCCCAAAAACTACAATTAATGATGTTCCAACGAATTTTGGGGGCTTTGAACCAGAGAATTTTGATAAACTTTTTCATGGAAAAGTCACCGTAGAATTTGCCCTTGCGAACTCCCTAAATATTCCTGCGGTAAAGGTTTTACAAGAAATCACAACGCCAGTTTTGGTTTCTCAATTGAAGAAAGCTGATTTTCAAACTATCAAAAAAAATGCTCCAAATTTGGGGCTTTCGGTGGTTTTGGGTGGCTGTGGTGTTACGTTAGAAGAACTGACAAATCTCTTCTCGGCTTTTGCTAATAAAGGAGTTTACCAAAAAGCAGATTTTGCCGTAAAACCAGAAGAAGAAGCATCTCAGAATACAGAAATTCTTTCGCCAGAATCTAACTACATGATTACCCAAATCCTGAGCCAAGTCGTCCGTCCAGATTTGCCCAATAACTACGATTATACTTACCGAATGCCAAAAATTGCTTGGAAAACAGGGACTTCTTTTGGTAAAAAAGACGCTTGGAGTATTGGCTACAATGCCAAATATACTGTGGGAGTTTGGATTGGAAATTTCTCTGGCGAAGGCGTTCCAGAGCTTTCTGGGGCGAATATTGCCACACCTTTGTTGTTTGAGATTTTCAATACGATTGATTATAATTCTTCTGCCAAATGGCAAATTCAACCCGAAGAGGTAGTGTCAAGGAAAGTTTGTGCCGAAAGTGGTGATATTCCTTCTGAGTTTTGTACGCATCAGATTTTGGATTTGCATATTCCGAGTGTTTCAAAAATGACTCAATGTCAGCACCTTAAAAACGTTTGGGTGAGTCCTGCCGCAACGACTTCATATTGTAACTTTTGTAAACCAGACAGTGGCATTTTTCAGAAATTGTACCCCAATCTTGCTCCAGAACTGATTAGCTGGTATGAATCTAAACATATTTTGTACGAAAAAATACCCGCCCATAATCCCAAGTGTACAAGGGTGTTTCAGGCAACTAATACTGCTACGAGTGCTGCACCTGTAATTGTCTCACCATCAGATGGTTCTGAGTATTTTTTAGCCAAAAATGAAGTCTCAAAACTGATGCTAAACTGCCAAGTCGGGAGTGATGTGAAGATGGTTTATTGGTATATCAATGACAAATTTCTCCAAAAAGCCAGTCCAACAGAAGGTATATTTTTTGAACCCACAGGCGGAAAAGTCAAAATTTCATGTAGTGACGACAAAGGGCGAAATACCAATATTTGGGTGACTGTGAGGCGAGAATGAAG
>JAAFJL010000072.1 GCA_013298865.1 Cytophagales bacterium
ACTCAAAAAGAAGTTGGAAACCTATCATCCAAATCCATATTTTTATACCCCAAAAACTCGGTTTGAACAGGTCTATGATTCGGTGTTTGCTTCTGTGAATCAACCATTAGATCACCGTGAAGCGTTCGTGAAATTCCAAACCGTGATGGCTGCCGTGAAAGATGGGCATACCAATATGGCTTTTGTTTTTCCGAAAGGGCATAGTGTTGCAGAACCCAATTTTTTTCCGCTTTATCCTCGTTTCACCAAAGAAGGACTCATTGTTACTTTCAATGGAAGTGAGGATTCTACCATAAAAGTAGGGGCAAAATTATTGATGATTGATGGACAAGCGATTGAAAAATTCATAGAAAAAGTCCATCAAATCATCCCGTCTGATAATGGAAATTTGGCTTGGAAAGAAAATTCATTTTTCAATTCCATCCAATACATTTTAGCTTCAAATGATTCTGTATCAGTGACTTATCAAGAATACGAATCAACAGCAATCGTTACAAAAAAACTAAGACTTCTCCCGATTCGGCAATTTGTTACTAATATGGATATGCGATACCCAGAACCCGAAGAACCTAAAAATTTTGAAACAACAATGCTTGACTCTGTCAGTAAATCTACATTGCTGACTATCAATGGTTGGGGAGCAGAGACAATTCCTAAGAATGATTACACTACCTATTTTAGCAAGATTTTTTCAGAGTTTAAAGCTCAAAAAATAAAAAATCTTATCATAGATTTAAGAGGGAATGCTGGCGGAAACTCAGAAATCACCAAAGAACTACTTACATATTTGACCAATATGGACTCTTATATTATTGATAGTCAATCAGTTAAAAAAAGTGCAGTTAAAAAATTAGATTTCCCCATGAGGATGAAAGTACGTTTTAAGTACAAAAACACAAGTAACAATCATTATAAATCGAGCGACTCTGACCCAGATTTAATCATTAGGCCAAAAGCAGATTCGATAACTTTCAAAGGGAAAATTTATGCCCTCATCAATGGTGGTGGTTATTCATCTACTTGTATTTTTGGAGCGGTTTTGAAGAATCTGAATAATACAACTTTCATCGGGACAGCCACAGGTGGGGCGAGATGGGGAGGTTTTGCGATTAATTCTTACCGAGATTTTTTGCCCAATACTCATTTAAAATACAGCATTCCTTTGATGCAATTTTGGAATCAGAAACCACTAAAAACTGACAATAATTTTTTGATTGAACCTGATTATTTATTGGAATATTCTCGAAAAGAGATAGTAGAAAAAGTAAGAAATAAGGCATTAAATTTTACTTTGGATTTGATTAGGAAGGGGAAGTGATATTCTTAAATCAAAAAAGCCGTTGTCAGAATTCCTAACAACGGCTTTTTATCTACTGATAGGCTTGATACTACATCTCAGCCTTAATTTTTTCTACAAATTCAATGCTGACAGAGGCTAAATTAGCAATTTTCTCTACTGAAAAATCTGTACCTGTCAGCAAACTTATTACAAACTGACGGCTTTTAGATTCTGAGGTATCTTCACTACCCTTCTCGATACCTTTTTCAATGCCTTTTAAGTAAAGTACATCTTCCTCTATTTTGATATATTGTGATATTGAGTCCATTATTTCTTGAATATTTAATTCTAATTTACGAAGTCTTCCTAAAACTAACAACTGTTGTAGGATTTTTTGTTTTTCAAGTGTCTGTGGTTCTGATTGTTCTATTTGACTTATTACTTCATGAACAATCTTTGAGGGTGTTTCGTTTCTGAAATTTCCAAGAATAGCTAAAATCATTTCTTCTGGTATAGTAGATTTTAGAAAAATTCTGGCGTCAAGTTCCTTGAAATCTATCAAACCGTAGAAGAATTTCATGTTCGGATAATCAACTCTGACTTTCATCGTAGGTTTCTCACCTCCTAAAAATATCACATATTGTTCTACTCTAAGGTCATATTTTCTGACTAATAAGTTCCAATAATCAATCATTCGATGAACCATCTCTGGATCATTGGCTACTTGATATTCAATGTGAAGAATGAATTTTTCTCCTTTATCATTGGTAATAATTTTCAAAAAATCTGCCTCTCTTTCTTTAGTTCTTTGAAGTTTGAGAACAATCTCTTCCGCTTGTTTGATATTGATTTTTAGTATTTTACGAATAAAGCTATCAATTGTGGCATCAACATTTTCTTTGAAGATTTTATCATACAAATTCCCTTCTTCTTTATCTTTTTTCTTATTCATTAGTGGTAATTATTGTTATTTTTCATTCAAAATCCATCACTTCCCTTTCCGCTCAATCTCTTTCAAATTTTCCATTTTCTTATTTCGTAAGAAACCGTTGATGTCTTCAAAATGCTCTGTGACTCGTTTATTACCAAATTCAAAAACTTTGTCGGCTAAACCGTCTAAGAAATCTCTGTCGTGCGAAATCAAGATAATTGTACCTTCAAAAGCCTTCAAGGCATCTTTTAGAATGTCTTTGGTTTTCAAATCCAAGTGATTGGTTGGCTCATCAAGAATCAGTAGATTCACAGGTTCAAGTAATAGTTTTATCATGGCTAAACGGGTTCTTTCGCCACCAGACAATACATTTACTTTTTTGTTGATGCTCTCTCCGCCAAACATAAATGCCCCCAAAAGGTCTTTAATTTTTGTCCTAATCTCACCTACGGCAATGTTATCAATTGTTTGGAAAACCGTTAAATCTCCGTCCAAAAGAGCCGCTTGATTTTGGGCAAAATAGCCAATCATCGAATTATGACCTAATTTCATTTCACCTTCAAAGTCAATTTCGCCCATGATTGCCTTCACGAGGGTTGATTTGCCTTCGCCGTTTTTACCAACAAAGGCTACTTTTTCTCCTCGCTCTATCGTAAGACGAGCATCTTTGAAAACCAAATGGTCATCATATTTTTTAGTCAAATCTTCAATAATCACAGGGTAATTCCCAGACCGTGGAGCGGGTGGAAATTTCAAATTCAGGGCAGAAGTATCAACTTCGTCCACCTCAACAATATCCAATTTTTCCAACATTTTCACTCTGGACTGCACCTGCAAAGTTTTTGAATACGTCCCCTTGAAACGCTCAATAAATTCTGTGGTTTCAGCAATGAAACGTTGTTGTTCGGCAAACTGTTTTTGCTGTTGTTCTTGGCGTTCTTTACGAAGCTGGAGATAGTGCGAATAGTTTACTTTATAGTCATAAATTCGCCCCATTGTGATTTCAATGGTACGATTGGTAATATTATCGACAAACGCTCTATCGTGCGAAATCACGATAACGGCTTTGGCAGAATTCATCAAAAACTCTTCTAACCACTGAATCGACTCAATGTCGAGGTGGTTGGTTGGCTCATCCAAAAGAATCAAATCGGGGTTTTGCAAGAGAATTTTTGCCAACTCAATTCGCATACGCCAGCCTCCACTAAATTCATTGGTTTTACGGGTAAAATCCGTACGGAGAAAACCTAAACCTAAAAGCGTTTTCTCGACCTCCGCATCAAAATTGATTTCTTCGATAGAATAATATTTCTCACTCACTTCCGAAACTCGCTCAATGATATTCATGTAAGCATCTGATTCATAGTCAGTTCTGGTTTCTAACTGATGATTCAACTCATCAATCTCTGCTTTCATATCCAAGATTTTCGAGAACGCTTTGGTAGTTTCTTCAAAAACCGTACAATCATCTTCCATCAAAAGGTGCTGCGGAAGGTACGCAATTATGGCATCGCCAGGGGCAGAAATTTTACCTCTCGTGGCTTTGTCTGCCCCTGCAATAATCTTCAAAAGCGTCGATTTACCTGCACCATTTTTACCCATGAGGGCAATTCTATCTTTTTCGTTGATGTTAAAAGTTACATCACTAAACAAAGCTCGTCCACCGAACTCAACCGTTACATTATCTACTGAAATCATAATTTTTCTTAAATGAGGTGCAAAGATACGGGTTTTACCTTGATTATTAAATCTGTGAAAATAGCTTCATCTGTTTTATAATTAGCTATAAGTGTATATTTTTGCATACTTATAGCTGATTATAATTTTATATTTAGCTATAAGTGTGTATTTTTATATACTTATAGCTAAATATAAAATAAATCATGGACAAAATAATAGGTAGAAATATTGAAAAAGACACTTTAAAGAAAATTCTTGAAAGTTCTCAGCCAGAATTTGTAGCAGTATATGGGCGTAGAAGAGTTGGCAAAACTTTTTTAATCAAGCAATTTTTTGCTAATCAGTTTGCCTTTTATATGACAGGTACTGCAAACGTAAATATGGCTCAACAACTCAATAATTTTCATAGTGCCTATAATCAATATGCAGATAAACCGCTTGATAAAACTCCTCAAAATTGGTTTGAAGCCTTTGAATATATTCGTAAATTATTAGAAATCAGCAATTTAACCACAAAAATTATATTCATTGATGAATTGCCATGGTTAGATACTCCACGGTCTAATTTCATAGCTGCTCTTGAATATTTTTGGAATAGTTATGGTTCGAATCAAGATAATCTAAAACTGATAGTTTGTGGTTCAGCAGCTTCTTGGATGATTAATAAATTGATTAATCATAGAGGTGGTTTGCACAATAGAATCACAAAGCGAATACCTCTGAAACCATTTAACCTTAAAGAAGTAGAGTTATACTTACAGGCAAAACAAATCCATTTGGAACGCTATCAAATTCTTCAACTTTATTCAGTTATGGGTGGCATACCTTATTATCTTAATGAAGTTGAAGTTGGTTTGAGTTCATTTCAAAACATTGATAAGATTTGTTTTTCGGAATCAGGTTTATTACGAACAGAATATCAGGAATTATTTTATTCTCTTTTTCAAGAAGCACCTGCACATCTTGCAATTATTGAAACATTGAGTGAGAAAGCGAAAGGGTTGACAAGAGATGAAATCATAAAAACAAGTAAAATATCGAATGGAGGTACTATTTCTAAGATTTTAGAAGAGTTAGAAGTGAGTGGATTTATCAAAAAATATTTACCTTTTGATAAAAAATCAAGAAGTAGCCTTTATCAATTAACTGATCCTTATTCTCTATTTTATCACAGATTCATTAAAGACTCAAAGGCTATTGGCGAAAATACTTGGATTAATTTGATGGATAGTTCAAAATATCGAGCCTGGAGTGGTTATGCGTTTGAATACGTGTGTATGAGTCATATCGAAAACATCAAAAAAGAACTAAGTATTGGAGGTGTTTATTCAGAAATATCATCTTGGGTGAGTAGAAACACTGAAAAAGGTACACAAATTGATTTACTGATAGACCGTAAAGACAATGTTATTACGGTCTGTGAAATCAAATTTTCAAATGATGAATATGAAATTACGAAGTCATACTCTAATGATTTGAGGAATAAATTAAACGTCTTCAAGTCTGAATCCAAAACCCGAAAAACTATTTTCTTAGCAATGGTTACAACTTTTGGCATAAAAACTAATCAATACTCTTTGAGTTTAGTTCAGAATTCTATCACGATGGACGCTTTGTTTGAATAGGAATCCAAATATCTTCCTCAGAATCTGGCGAGCCATTGATGTATTTTGCCCCTAAGACTTCAAAATGAGGTCTATTGTCCAAAATATAGTCGGTATTATTGGGAAGCCATTCTGTAAAAATATATTGAAAAGTACTAAAGTCTGTATTTGAACCTTTGTGAACAAAAACGGCGTATAAACCACCCATCAACACGAAGGTTTCCATTTCGTTGGGGATGTTTTCAAAATCAGAAACTTCTACGGCAGCCCATTTTTCAAAAACTGTATTAGGGTCAAAATCTTTGAAATCAAACAAATCATCATAGACTTGCATCGAAAACAAATCAGTACCAATTCTCTGGTTGATTTCCTTCCTTCTGGGCATAAAACTTCGCCATAGTTCAGGGGTTTTATTATTCATCATCGACATACTAATCCGCTTTCCGACGAGTTTCTTTTCTGGTAAAATTTTGATTTGGGGAGACATGGGTTTGGGGGGGGGTATCTTCTAAAGATTAAGTCTGATTCTGAAGGTCTTTCAACCTTGCTTCTTTATCAATTTTGAGAGAATAATTTTGCCAACCTTGGTAATCCTGCCAGTTTTAAAAAGAATAAATTTCTCCATTGTATCTTTTTTTGGACCAAGACTATCGCACTCGCAACTTCTTATTGAATCAGCACAGTAGATAGATAAATCGGTATTTATTCTTATGGTTTCTTTACAATTGAAGCAACAGTCTGAACCACATTCGCCTATGGATAAGACCTCCTCACTGATTCGTTTCCCATTTTTTGTAAATATTGTTAAAACAAGAAGAGAAATATCAGCAGGTTTCAGCCAAATAACTTTAAAATTATTCAGTGTATCTGGTAAAAGTCCGTAAGCACGAACTTCTTTAAATAAAAAATCATTGGGATTAGCTTTGAGAAATACTGAATCTCTTATTGAAATTATAGCGTTTTTTTCAGTAGAAAGTCCAAGTGTGTTAATCGTTAATGGAAGATTGAGTATTTTGAACTTTTCTAAAAACTTCCTAAAATCTTGCTGTCTTTTATTTTCGACTACTTCTGAAACTATTGCCAATTTATTTTCGGTTGATTGTTTCTCATTACAACTCAACATGAAAACTCCTATAAAGAAAATGAATGATTTAAAAGTCATGATAATATTTGTTGGGGCGGTTTCACCCCCTAAAAAACGGCTTTCCTTGCAATGCTTGAACCAGTGTAAAAATGGCGAGTATTCCGTACAATATACTGATGAATATGGTCAGTTTTATGTCTTTCAGCATATAATATGCCAGTAGTGGCAATACTTGCAAGGCGTGCATTCCTATGAAATGTGCTATGCGTGGGTCGCCAAATTTTGTACTCCAATTTACCAGAAAAATACCAGTGTCGCCGTCTTCGCCACCAATGGTATGCGACAATCTTGACCCCATCACAAAACCTTCAAAAGAAAAAATCACAAAAATGAAAATGCCCATGCGGATTCCCCATACGTAGTGTACAGGTAAATGGGGGAATTCGTTCGTAAAAAATAATAACCCAACATAAGCCGTATAAAGTGTTGCTAATGTTGCCGCTAATGCCATCATGGAATATAGAAATGAGTAAATCGGGGCGGTAGAATTATAATGAGAAAGTTGCCCTCTGCCTGCTTGAATGGCTACATAGATGACCTCGAAACCCAATAAAATAATGATTGCCCAATTGAAAGAATTGATATTGAAAGTAGGTAATTCGTAGCAATACCAAGCCATTGCCCAGGCATACAAGAAGGTAGATAGTGCAAATTTGAAAGGTTTATACCAAGCACTCACGCCCAAAACCTGAGTATCTGAAACCTTGGTGAGTATCAGACAAATGATAGCAAAGACTAAGCAAATCAAGCCAAAATAAAACAAAGTTTCATTTCTTAGTTTAACGTTTTCGATGAAAGAGGTCATGGTGTTACTAACGTAGTGTTTCAATAAATTCATCTGATAAACCTGTTAGCTTTGAGATTAAATCATTATTCAAACCATTTAAAATCCCTGTTTTAGCTATTTCGATATTGCGTTCTTCGATTGCTTCTTCTCTCTCCAACTTAATAACAACTCGTTTTCCAGCCTCAATTTTTGATTGTTCCCACTCTTCTGGACTAATATTTTCATAGCTAATAATATCAACCGCTCGTTTTATCCCTTCATTTAGAATATTTATTTGAGGATTTTCTGGGCTATGGATACTTTCATAGAATAAATCTAACCAATCTCTATAATTTTGGGGTGTATCATTTCCTTTGTAATTGGGGTTTAAATAGACCAATTCATGATTAAATATTTTACGTTCTGCACCAGATAAATTCTTAGGATTTAATGAAGAAATCAACACTTCATCTTTATAAATTTCCTTCGTTTTCTCATTGATTTTATAGGGTGCAGTCATTACAACAATTGTATATACTGTTCTATCAACAGTGTATCGTTCAGAATTTCTTTGTTGTTCTGTTATTGCTTGGAGGTGATAATGTAAAAAGCGGTCAAAATTATGATCATATTCAACTTTTTGGATTTCGATAATAACTCTTTTCTTAGAATCTTCCGCAAAAATATCATATTTGAAATTGATGTTCCCTAATTTGGGCATGAAGGCTTTCTCTGTTTCTATTATTTCGGGTTCTACTTCAATACCAATAATATCTTTCACGAAAGTCTTTAAAACCAGTCTATCAGTAAAGGCTTTCTTGAAAAATACTTCATTATCTAATCTTGCTAAAAACATATTTTTTTGATTTTATAAAAGTAAAAATACTAAAATCATTTCATTCTTTCATCTTGTATCCCAAAATCACTCATGTTACTAAATCATCTTCTCTCCTATTTTCAACAAAAAAACTTCTCGATATTTATCGCTCAACGGAATTTTATTTTCTCGGATAACAATCTGATTATCAGATATTTTAGAGATTTTATCGGTATTGACAATGTATGACAAATGGACTCTTTGGAATTGTGTTGGCAGACTTTCTTCTAAATCCTTCATGCGTTTGTGGGAGATGATTCTTTGGTTTTCGGTAACGATACTCACGTAGTCTTTTAGTCCTTCGATGTACAAAATTTCATCATACATTAATTGGACAATTTCTTTGCCCGATTTGATAAAAACACAGTTGGAACCTTGTGGCGTTGTTACCATTTCCTTCTCGGTTTCTTGGCTTTCCAGATAGTCACGGAGGCGTATGATAGATTTCAGAAAACGCTCAAAAGTGATGGGTTTCAACAGATAATCAAAAGCATTGCGTTCATAGCTTTCTACGGCAAATTCAGAATAGGCTGTCGTGAAGATAACTTTTTGATTTTCAGGTAAAAGCATCTTCAATTGCATTCCTGAAAGGTGTGGCATATTGATGTCTAAAAATATCAAATCGACTTTATTTTTTTGCAAAAAATCAAGGGCTTCAAGGGCATGGAAGGACTTCCCGACTAAGGTCAGGAAGGGGGTTTTTGAGATATGATTTTCGAGTAGAGAAACCGCCAAAGGTTCGTCGTCCACGATAAGACAGCTTAGATTCATCAAAACTGGATATTTAAAGATGCCACAAAACAATCATTTTCTTGGAAAATCTTCATCTCGAAACGTTTTTCAAATAATAATGCTAAGCGTTTTTCGAGATTCGCCAAACTTCGCCATTGCCCTTCTGTTTGATTGAAAATCTTATTTTTTACTACAAAAACTAAGCCTTGTGCATTGATTTCTAAATCAATTGTAGCCTGATTTTCTCGCTCAGTTTTGTCAATTCCGTGCTTAAAAATATTTTCTACAAACGCAATCAACAGCATAGGCGGAATGACTTGCTGGTAATTTTCAATCTTCAAATTCATCTCTAATTGCAAAGGAAAAACCATCCTAATTTTTTCTAATTCAATATAGTTTTTCAGGAAATTTACTTCAGTCTCAACACTCACTTTTTCTTTGGGGGCATCATCCACAAAGTACCGCATAATGTCCGAAAGTTTAGCCACGACTTCAGGCGTTTTGTCTGATTTAGTTACCGCCAAAGAATAAATATTATTGAGGGTATTAAACAAAAAATGAGGCTGAACTTGGGCTTTCAAGAGCTTTATTTCGGTAGCGAGTTGTTGAGTTTTGAGGAGTTGCTGTTTCTTGAAAAGTTCTACATAATCAATCGAAATTCTGAGTAAAAAACCAAAAAGAAACGCCAATAACTGAGTAATGAGAACGAAAAAATAATGCAGGAGATTTCGGTTATAAAACGAATGAGGTATATCTATATAAAAGAACCGAATCAGGTTTTCGGATTCTACCCTTAGTAAAGTTGTTACAAGTAGGGCAATCAACACAAAAGTAAAATAAGTTCTGATTTTATTTTTATGAAAGTATTTGACAATCAGATAATTAGCATTAAAGTAAACCGCAAAAGTATAAAACAAAATAAAGTTAACGGAAAGTATTGAGCCTAATAAAAGATCATTTTTTTGAATAAAATACACAACCAACATCGTGTAAACAATGAGCCACAAGGCAATTTGGATGTATTTTAATTGTTTGGATTCCATGTTGCAAATTTTGCTTAAAATCTCTGAATCATCAAGTTTTTTCGATGGATTGGGGTTTATTTTCGATGCCTTGCTTTATCAATAATCAGTCGAATATGTAGGACAAGGTGTCTAATAATTTTCGATTAAATTGAAATGCTGAATATGTTTGAAGAAAAATCAGAATCATAATAGACTTCCTACGAAAGTGTTTTAAGTCGAAAAACATCATCTTTTCGGCTACAAATCAAGTAAATTTTTCAACCGTAGCGATGCTATGCTTTCAAAATTTTCTCAATTTTCGCTCGAAAATCTAATATTTTTCAATCATAAAACACTTTCGCAGGAAGTCTAATGAAAAAAGTCATTGTAATACTCTCTTTAACAATCGAATCGGTTTTTAACCTCAATGCACAAACTGCACAAGACACGCTCGAAATCAGGCAGGCAGCCTTGGGATATATCGAGTCTCAGCACAATATAAATCCTAAACAAATGGAAGAAGCATTGCATCCGAGATTGGTAAAAAGGTCTGTTTTTAGGGACAAGGCTACACAAAAAGAGTATATTTCAGAATATTTTGCTGAAAATATGATTATCCTTGCCGAGAAGTACAATGTCAAACGAGATAAATTCCCGAAGAATCCAAAGAAAGAAGTAAGGCTTCTGGATGTATCTGCAAAAACTGCTTCTGTAAAACTAATCGCAGATGATTGGATTGATTATATGCACATCGTGAAGATAAATGGAGTCTGGAAAATCATTAATGTACTTTGGCAATACAATGATATTAAACAACATCAATGAAAAACAAAAATCATGAAAAAATTACTCTTATTCGCATTTACAATTTTTGCTTTCTCGTTTGTCTCGGAAGCTCAAAATCCGACAGAGAAAGAACAAATTCAACAGAAAATCCAACTTTATTTTGATGGTTGGGACGAAGGCGATACCACAAAAATCGGTAAGGCTATGCACACGACTTGTCATCTAAAGTTTTTTAGAGATAATAAGTTTACAGACATGACAAGGGCTGATTATTTAGGAAGATTCAAACCAAAAACTAAAGATAAAAGTCTGAAATCCAGTATATTATCCTTGGATATTACCGAAAACATTGCGGCTGCCAAAACAGAAATCAACAACGAAAAAGCCATTTACATTGATTATTTCAACCTCATCAAAACCAACGAAGGCTGGTTTATTGTGGATAAAATTTCTGTTAGAAAAGATAAAAAGTAGGTATTTATTCCTACAAAGACATTCACAAATCTCATTGTGAACTATAGAAAAGGTTAATACTAAAAATCCCCACAGTTTTGATGGGGATTTTTGTTTGAAAAGGAATCACAAGAAACCTTCTAATTTAGCTGGAATCGCAGTTTTTTACCGTTAACTAAGTTTTTATTAATTGTTTATCACAAAATCACTATCTTGGGAATTCAAAAATTACCATTTGATAATTTTTTGAATTCCCCTTCCATGAAAATTGATACTATCTTAGAGCATCTTGCTGGCTCCAAAGTGATTTCGTCACGGCAAAAAGAACGTATTTTAGCAGTTGAACAGAATCCATTGTTTTCCATACACTGGGAACTTCGCACATTGCTTTATTTGGGTATTACCCTCCTCAGTAGCGGTTTGGGTACGCTTATTTACCAAAATATAGACAGTATAGGGCATAGCGTTATTGTTGCTGTAATTGCTATTTTGTGCTTTGCGGCATTTGGTTATGCCCTCTGGAAACGCATGGCTTTCTCAACAGAAGAAGTCATAAATCCTTCTCCTTTTGCAGATTTCGCCCTTTTATTGGGTTGCTTACTTTTCGTCACGCTCGAAGGTTACGTGCAATATCAGTATAATCTCTTTGGCACTCGCTACGGTTTAGTGACCTTTCTCCCAGCCATTCTTTTTATTGGATTTGCTTATTTATTTGATCACCGTGGCGTGCTTTCAATGGGGCTAACGGCATTGGCATCATGGGTTGGGTTGGCGATTTCCCCAGAAAAACTATTCAGCAATGATTTTACCAATCAAAACCTCTTGATTCTGGCAATTATTCTGGGCTTATTTTTAGTACTAATTGGCTGGTTATCAGAACGATATTCTTTCAAAAAACACTTTGCTTTTACTTATTTTTTCTTGGGTGGCAACCTCACTGCAATTGCTTCACTGGCTGGGCTTTTCAACAATGAAGGTAAGATAATTTACTTCCTCGTGATTATGTCCCTGGCAATTTTTGGGGTAATGTATGCCCGCCAAAAGCAGTCATTTTTATTTCTTTTATTGGGAGTCATTTACGGATATATCGCTTTTAGTTATGGACTTTTTACAGTTTTAAATTCTATTTCATCAGAGATAACTTTCCTATTTTCTACGCTATATTTCTTTGCTACTTGTGCTGGAATTGTGGTGTTTTTTATTAAAATCAAAGATATTTTAGGATGGAAAAAATGAGAGCTTATAACGAAGAATGGCTGAGAAATCTTGAAATTCAAGAAAAAGCTGAAACCTGGCACGATCAAGGTCTTGTGACAGACGAGCAGTTAAAATCTATCAATCAAGCCTATCCGCAGGGTTTTTATCGACCTAACCTTTTTCTGAGAATCGGACTTTTTATCTTCGGGGCTATCGCTTGCGGGTTCATGACGAGTATCCTTAGTTTGATGATAATGGGTGTTTCTTATAGCAATATGGGAAGCGAGAATCATGCTATTGCTGTCATCAGTCTTTTGAATGGAATTATTCTTTTACTTGCTCTTGAATTTACCATTCGTAACATCAAAACGCTTTATGCGGGCATAGACAATATGCTCTTGTATAGCGTAATTTTCTCTTATTTTTTCTTTATCCTTTACGTTAGTTTAAAAGACAGTACCAATTTTGAACCACTCACCTACTGCTTTTTGATGTTACCGATTTTGGTAATTGCCACTATTCGTTATGCAGAAATTGTAGTTGGTATTGCCACTTATTTGTGTGTCTTGGCGATTGTAGTTTTAATCATGATGAAATTCCCGATTGGAAAAATGATTCTGCCCTTTGTGGTAATGATTTTTGCAGGGCTGAGTTACTGGATTTTACAGATTTTGAAGAAAAAAGATGGTTTATTTTATTACAAAAATCTTTTCTCTTTATTAGAAATCTGTTGTACCATGCTATTCTATTTAGGAGGCAATTACCTGGTCGTTCGTGAAGGAAACGCCATGCTGAATGACCTTCATGCAGAGGTTTCTCCAGAAATAGATTTTGCCCCGTTATTTTACTTTTTCACCTTTGCAATTCCTGTACTTTACGTAGCCTTGGGGCTTCGTAGGCACGACCGTAAGTTACTGATTATCGGAGTATTAGCTTTTGGTTTTTCGATATTTACTTACAGACAATACCACTCAATTATGCCACTTCCGTGGGCATTAACATTAGGTGGATTCTTGATGATTTTAGTAAGTATTTTAGCCATTCGCTACTTAAAAATACCTCGTGCTGGGGTTACTTATCAGGCATTAGTAAGTGATAAAAATAGGAATTTAGAATCTATTGTTTTGGGGCAAATGGTAGGGCAAGTTCCGAGTGAACAACAAGACAACTTCCAGTTCGGAGGTGGCGAATCTGCTGGAGGCGGTGCAGAAGGAAATTATTGAAACAAAACCATTTTAAAAATATAACATGACACAAAACTTAATCGATTTACTTCGTCAGATAGTAACTTTTACTGATGAAGAGTTCAGTGCAATCGTACCATTATTTAAAGAAAGGAAAATTAAAAAAGGAGATTTTTGGGTCAAAACAGGCGAGATAAATCCTGATATTTTCTATATTGAAACAGGTCTAATGCGGTCGTATTTTATCAAAGATGGTATTGAAAAAACTTTTGATATTATGAATGAAAATGATCTTTGTGTTAGTCCTTCTTCGTTTTTTTATAATCTCCCAAGTGTAGATTCTATTCAGGCAATTGAAGATTGTGAAATATTATTTATGACAAAAGAAGATTTGAATTATCTATATGACCAATCCGCCAAATGGGAGCGTTTAGGAAGGCTAATTTTTGAGCATTATACTTATAGTTACGAACTACGATTACGTACATTCATTTCAGATACAGCACAAGAACGATATGAAAAAATGTTGATTGATTCCCCAGATTTAGTCCGTAGAATGCCACAGATTTATTTGGCAAATTTCTTAGGAATCACTCCACAGTCACTCAGTCGTCTGAGGAAAAATATGAATCTTTAAGGGAGGAAAAAAGGAGAAAGGGAGGAATGGAGACAGGAAATAGGAGGAAAATAATAATAATTTTCTCCTACTTCCAGCTTCTTTTCCTGTCTCCATTCCTTCTTTCCTCCAGTCTCCTTTTTTCCCTTTTCTCCTGTCTCCCCTCCTCCTACCAATTCAAAATCACTTTCTCGATTACATCACAAGCCTCATTCATTTGTGATTCTGTGATGACCAAAGGCGGAGCAAAACGGATTTTATTACCGTGTGTAGGCTTTGCCAAAAGTCCATTTTCTTTGAAAGCCATGCACATATTCCAAGCGGTTTCTCCTTCTTCAGAATCATTGATTTCGATGGCATTCAAAAGACCTTTCCCTCTCACAACTGTCAGTAAATCAGGACGTTGTTTCATTATTTGATTCATTCTTTTTCTAAATAATTGTCCCATAGCTTCGGAATTTTCAGCAAGATTTTCATCTTGAATAACTTTCAATGCTGCCATCGTAACGGCACAAGCTAAAGGATTTCCACCATAAGTTGAACCATGTTCGCCTGGCTTAATCGTGAGCATGATTTCGTCATTACAAAGCACAGCTGAAACTGGATATGTTCCTCCCGAAAGTGCCTTTCCGAGAATCAAAATATCTGGTTTAAAGTCCTCATGGTCGCAAGCCAAACGCTTACCTGTACGGGCAATACCTGTCTGAACCTCATCAGCAATAAAAAGGACATTTTTGGCTTTACACATTTCGTAAGCCTTGCGTAAATATCCTTCGTCTGGCACAACTACGCCAGCTTCGCCTTGGATGGGTTCTACCATAAAACCAGCCACATTTGGGTCTTTTAAAACTTCCTCAAGTGCAGCTAAATCATTGTAAGGAATAATCTCATACCCTTGTAAAAGTGGACCATAATCTGAATAACTTGATGGGTCTGTTGAAGATGAAATAGCGGCAATGGTTCTGCCCCAGAAATTTCCTGCGGCATAAACAGTTTTGGCTTGGTCTTGGGGTACACCTTTCACTTTATACGCCCATTTACGAGTTAGCTTCAAGGCAGTTTCTCCGCCTTCTGCTCCTGAGTTCATCATCAGAACTTTATCATATCCGAAATATTCGCAAATAAATTTTTCACAAATACCGAGTTGATCATTGTAAAAAGCACGAGATGTTAACGTTAGTTTCTGAGCCTGTCCAATCATTGCTTGAATGATTTTTGGATGGCAATGTCCTTGATTTACAGCACTATATGCTGAAAGAAAATCGAAATATGGTTTGTTATCAACATCCCAGACGAATACGCCCTGTCCACGCTGGAGGACTACTGGCATTGGGTGATAATTATGAGCTCCGAAACGGTCTTCGAGCATCATGGCTCTGTCGGATGCTGATTGTTGTATAGTTGATATCTGGATAGTTGACATTTTCTTAATTGTTGAATTATTGAGTTATTGAATTGTCGAGATTTGACCACAGTATGGCACATTTATTATTGAATTGTCAAGTATAATCGATATGCTGACGAGTTAATTTTACCCGCCAAATTTCAACAATTCAACAAGCGGAGTGCCGCCCGTTCAAACTTCAACAATTAGTAAATACCGAAGAGACTAATGACGTACAGAATTTGTACTGAAACGGAAAGGATACGATGGATTTTGCAGAAATGACCATAAAGCGAAGACGTAGTAAATACCCGACCTTTTGCTTTTTTGGCAAAGGTTTTTTTGAAATGATATTTACCATGAAATTCGTTCATTTTGAGCATTTTAATTCCCAAAAATACGAAAAAATAAACATTTCTCAAACACGGAAAGTTTGATATGTAATGGAAAAGATAAGCAAAAATAAAAAAGAAGCTACACGAAGCGGATTGACTTCTGAAGATTTTTACATGAATGAAAACGGTTTTATGGTCTTCACGGAAGCCTATCATCTAAAGCGAGGCTATTGCTGCAAAAATGGCTGTCGGCATTGTCCTTATGGATTTCGGAAGGGGTGAGAATAAATAATTGTGTAAAGCCTTGAATCTTACATCTTTATCTGTAATAATCTGAGCAAAATTATTGGGAAGGCTACCCTCTTTTTGGTAAAGATTGGCTTTGATGTGATGTTTCAGCGTATCGACAGACCAAAAATTTTGTGCGATTTTTTGTATATAAAAAATACGTTCTTCGAGGGTTGAAGTCTTTATTAGTATCTCATAATGATGCGTAAAACTCACTTGTAAAAATGTATTTCTAAATTCGTCCGTTACTGACGAACGAATTATAACTTTTTGATTATCAGATATATACGAAATTTTTAAAATATCGAACTCACTCCAAGCATCATGAAAAATTTTCATATATTTTAAGTTTGTAGCTCCAAAACCCTTCAATCCAGGTAATTCATTTTGTAACTCTTCTGAAAGACGCTCTAATACTTTTGTACCCCATTTTTCTTGTTTGGTCTTATCTGAAATGAGCTTACCCACAGAAAAATACAAAGTCAATAACTCTTGGTTTACGAGTATGGCGGCTCTGTATCTACTACTTAAAATGGTAGATTTCAGATTTTTAATAATTTCGGAATAATTGGTTAGTTCGTTCATTAGTTTTTGAAGCTGTTTAAACTTTCTGTTTTGTTCTAAAATTAGGTTATTTTTTGAGGCAGATTATTAAAATTCTTGACATATAGCAGAGCTACATTGAAAGAATTTTGAAAAGCTGACTCTAAAAAGAGCCAATTTTAGGCGAAAGAGAAAGTTTAAACAGCTTCTTTATGAAAAATCAAAAATAGAAGAAAAATATTTTCAAAACAACTTGTATAGACAAGTTAAAATTTATACTTTTACATCAAAAATGAAAGTACATCAATATCAATCTATTTATGAGGTGCTGAAACAGCAAATTCAGCGAGGGGAATTCCAAGAAGGAGAATTAATTCCTTCTGAAAACGAGCTTTGCCTACAGTTTCAGACTACCCGCATGACTATCCGACAGGCATTAGCTGAGTTGGTGCGTGAAGGTTATATTATCAGGAAACATGGTAAAGGAAGTATCGTAAAAACTCAAATCCGCCGACTGGGGCTTTTGACTTTTAAGGGTTTTTCTGAGGTTGTCGAGGGTGCAAAAACTATCCTTCTTCGTGAGCCTACATTAGAAAAATGGCAAGACCCTTTTTTCTTTCATCTTTCAGAAAATGAACAAAATACAGGCTGTATTTCTTTGGAAAGACTAAGGCTAAAAGAAGCTGAACCGTTGATGTTGGAGCATACTTTTTTACCTGCCAATCTATCAAAATTAGTTACTGAAAAATTAGTTGAAGGTTCTCTTTTTAAGGCTTTGAAAGAATGGTATGATTTAGAAATGCTCAGTTTAGAACAGTCAGTTAGAGCGATTGAGGCAAGGTCAGAAATAGCCTCCGCATTACAAATCAAAAAGGGAACTCCTATCATTTATATTGAAAGAAAATACATTACTAATCAAGATAACGTATTCATTTACAGTGCATTATATTGCCATACTGGAAAATACGCACTGTTTAGTGAAAGATAGTTGACTTAGAGATTTAGAGGATTAGAGAAGAAGTAACGGAATTATATAACAACTCTAATTCTCTACACTTCTATGTTTAAATTTTAACTCATTTAACAAAACAAAAAATGGATAAAGTAAAAGAACTTGCCAAGATGATTGACCACTCCCTTTTGCATCCGACAATGACGGACAAAGAATTAGAAGAAGGTTGTGCATTAGCCAAATATTATGATGTTGCTTCGGTTTGCATCAAACCATATTATATCAAACAAACGGTTGAATTACTGAAAGGTTCTGATGTTTTGGTGGGTACTGTTATTGGTTTTCCACATGGAAACTCTGCGGTGAGTATCAAGGTAAAAGAAACGGAACAAGCCTGTAAAGACGGTGCAGTCGAAATTGATATGGTTGTGAATATTGGGAAGGTTTTATCAGAAGATTGGCGATATGTGAAAAGTGAGATTTTTGCGGTAAACAAAATGTGTAAAAAATACGGTGCGATTCTGAAAGTGATATTTGAAAACGACTTTTTACCAAGAGATAAATACAAAATCAAGTTGTGCAAAATTTGTAGTATCATCGGTGTTGCCTTCGTGAAAACTTCAACAGGTTATGGTTTCTCGAAAGGTCCAGATGGCAAATATGACTACCAAGGAGCAACCGAAAGAGATTTGATTTTGATGAGAAAATACTCCGACCCAGCAGTACAAGTAAAAGCCGCAGGGGGAGTCAGAACTTTGGATGGTTTATTGAAAGTGCAGGCATTGGGCGTAACTCGTTTGGGAGCATCCGCTACGGCAAGTATTTTGGAAGATGCAAAAAAACGCTTTGGTGGCACAAATAGCGATGCCCCAGTTTTTGCAGAAGGAAAAGGGTATTAGACTTTAGCAACATGACTAAATTTACGCAACTTATTCAGGCACTTTTGCAGTATGAAGCATCTGGACAAAAGTTCAGAGCATTTGTGGGCTTTGATGGCTATGAGGATAAAATTCAGAAAGTGGTAGAAGCCAAACAAGGCTCTGAACCCATTTTTTTTGGAAATATCACTCATTTTTCACATCATTTAGCAGCTCTTGCAGGACGAAGTGGACAAATAGAATTGCTCACCCAAGACACAAAATTGGGAGGAAATGCCCCTATTATGGCAAATGCTTTGGGTAGTTTAGGTTTTAGAAATCATTGTGTTGGTACGATGGGGTTTCCAGAAATTGCTCAAGTTTTTAGGAATATGCACCCCAATTGTACTGCCATTTCAATTGCTGCTCCTGCCGAAACAAATGCCTTAGAATTTGAAGATGGAAAACTGATTTTTTCGGAAGTGAGTACCTTTGAAAAACTTACTTGGCAATATGTACGTGAAAAAACTGGATTTGTCAATCTTCGTCATTATGTAACTGAAAGTGAAGTAGTTGCCTTTGTAGATTGGGCAAATTTAAGTCATTGTTCTGAAATTTGGGAAGGAATTTTACAGGACATCGTAGCACCGTCAGGCACAAAACATCAGCACTTTTTCTTTGATTTAGCAGATCCATCAAAACGACCAACCGAGGAAATCATGAAGGCATTTGAAGTAATCAGTGCCTTTAATGACTATGGAAATGTTACGCTGGGTATGAACGAAAACGAAGCCCATAAAGTAGCAAATTCGTTAGGCTATGATACCCAAGGCATTGATTTACAGACCATTGGAAAAAATATCTTAAATCACTTAACCATTAATCAATTACTAATTCACCCAACTGACCGCTCAATTATTTGCTCTACGGAAACAACCGTAGAGTTGAGCGGAAGGCTAATTGCAAAACCAAAAATCCTAACAGGCGGAGGCGATAATCTGAACGCAGGTTTTTGTTTGGGATTAGCCTTAAATTTAGATATTGAATTGTGTATGCTACTCGGAATGGCAAATTCAGGTGCGTATATACAGAACGGATACAGCCCAGAAATTCAAGATTTAGTGAGGTATTTGGAAGTTTGGGAGGGGGAGATGTGAATACATCATCAAACTGAGAAAAGGCTTTCCACAGAAATCTCAAAATCTGCCATAATTGGGTTAGCAGAACATAAATCATCGTCTGTACAAATAGTAACTGTTTTACGAGATGTATAGACGTAAACAGTTTTGTTTTCTGGAAAAATGTTCCAAATTACTTTCACGCCAGCTTTGAAATATTCTATAATTTTTTCTTCCACCTTTTCAGCATCATCAGTAGGAGAAATCACCTCAATCACAAACTCTGGGATGGGTTCTTCATCAGGTTTTATACTATCATCAATTTGGTCTCCACTAAAAAAAGCTAAATCAGGACGACGCATCTGTATGCCAGTAAGCATTACGTCTTGTTCCATGATAAAAGCACCTCCATTCGCAAAAGAGTTAGTTTTATAGAATAATTGTTGTAGTCGTCTAATCAAAAATAGATGCTTTTTCTTCATTTTTTCAAATTTAATAATTTCGCCGTCGTTCCATTCATATTTATAGCCATCAAGTGGCTGTTCCCATTGCTCAAAGTCTGCAAAGGTTTTAGGAATATCGAATGTTTTGACTTCAGTAATCATAGCTTTATTTTTATGATATTCATTTGTAAAACTAAAATAACGAATTTTTATGAAATTTCTGAACAGAAACTTGAGATATTTTAATTCCCAAGTCACTACGGAATGGGAATTTAATAATCTCCCTACAACAATTCATAAATCCCAGCAACGCCCAGTCCGCCTCCTACACAGGTAAAATGGACTATTCTTTATCTGATTTTTTATAAAAAAAGTAAGAAATAACTGAGCCAAAGATAGTCATAAATATAACTCTTTTCCAGTCTAAATCAGTTAAGGCATTTGTTAAAGGCTGTTTGTCTAAGAGATTGTTAATAACTTCATAGATATAAGCTCCAACTCCTAAACCTAAGCCAAATTTTAAGGTATTATTTTTCATATTTAGTTTTTGATTAAAATTAAAAAAACATTCTGTAAAGCCATAAATCCGTATTTTATACAATTTATGATTCCAGACAAACATAGAAAGGTTTTTTTCATTTAACAAATGTTTTAGGAACTGGAATTAACCAATTCTGAAAACGCTTTTATTGCAAAAGAAAAGATTCTTGATTATTTGCTCGATGAAGAGAACTCAAAAGGGAAAAGTGCTTCCTTTAATCTTTTTGGCTATTCCAAAGATAATTTTGAAGATTTAGCGATAGATTTAATCAAATTGGCTTCCTTGGGACAAGTTTCAGAAACTGAACAAACAAAATTTGGTTTGAAATTTATGATTTCAGGAAACATAATTGCACCTAATGGACGTTCTATTGTTTTAACTTCCGTTTGGATTATAAAAAACAGTGAAGATTTTCCAAGATTTGTAACTGCATATCCAGCATAATCATGATAAAGGAATATAATGAAATAGTATTGCTCGTTGATAAACCCGAAAAAGGTTTAATGAGAGGTGATGTGGGAATTGTTGTAGAAATCTACGATAATAACGAAGGTTATGAGGTAGAATTTATGACCAAAGAAGGAAAAACAGTAGCGGTCGTTACCCTTGAAGCTAATGAAGTTAGACCGATTGGCAATAAAGATATGCTTCATGTGCGTGAGTTAGAATTAGTAGCATAATCGAATTAGCAAAACGCAAAAGAGGGGCTAAATCCAAGATTTAGCCCCTCTTTTATAAAAAAATCCCCTACAACAACTCATAAATCCCAGCAACGCCTTGCCCACCGCCTACACAGGCTGTTACCATTCCGTATTTTTGATTTCTGCGTCGCATTTCATCAAATAATTGTACTGATAATCGTCCGCCAGTAGAACCCAAAGCGTGTCCTAAAGCAATTGCTCCGCCATTCGGATTAAGTTTCGCTGGGTCTAAATCCAAGGTTCTGATAACTGCCAGAGCTTGTGCTGCAAAGGCTTCGTTGAGTTCGATTTGGTCAATATCTGCCAATTTCAAACCTGCTTGTTGCAATGCTTTTGGAATGGCATAAACTGGTCCAATTCCCATAATCCGAGGCTCGCATCCTGCTGTTGCGTACGTTACCATACGAGCGATGGGTTTCAAGCCTAACTCATTCACCATTCTTTCAGACATCACCATCACAAATGCCGCACCGTCTGAAGTTTGAGAAGAATTTCCTGCTGTAACCGACCCGTCTGCTGCAAAAACTGGTCTTAATTTCGCCAAACCTTCTACACTGGTATCTGCCCGTGGACCTTCGTCTTTATTGATGATTGTTTCTCTGGTTTTTTTCTTGCCAGAATTAGCATCAAAATAGGTTTCTTTCACGGTAATTGGCACAATCTGGCTATCAAAAAGTCCTTCTTTCTGAGCATTTAATGCCTTCTGGTGCGACGCAAAAGAGAACGCATCTTGGTCTTCTCTCGAAATATTGTACTGCCGAGCCACCTGTTCTGCCGTGATGCCCATTCCCACATAATAATCAGGCGTTTTGCTGGCAATTTCAAAATTTAGTGCCGTCTTGAAACCCATCGTAGGGACAAGAGACATAGATTCTACACCACCCGCAATGATACATTCGCCCATACCTGCACTTACTTTTGCCGCCGCAATAGCGATAGCTTCAACCCCAGAACCGCAGTAACGATTGATAGTAAAACCAGAAACTTCTTTTGGCAAAGAAAGCAAAGCAACATAACGTCCGATTTGCATTCCTTGTTCTGCCTCTGGTACGGCATTACCCACGATAACGTCATCAACTCGCATGGGGTCAAGTTGTGGTACTTTCGTGAGCATATATTTAATAACTTCTGCCCCCATTTCGTCGGGACGAGTAAAACGGAAACCTCCTCTTTGGGATTTTCCGACGGCGGTACGGTAGCCCGCTACGATGTATGCGTTCATGATTTTTGTCTTTTTGAAAATGATTAGTTCCTCGGTGGTTTGCCGCCTGTTAGTAGCCCTTGCATTCTTTCCAATGTCTTTTTCTCTCCACAAAGTGACAGGAATGCTTCTCTTTCTAAATCCAACAAATATTGCTCTGTTACGTTTTGTGGGTAGCTTAAATCTCCTCCAGAAATGACATAGCCCAATTTATCAGCAATTTTTGCGTCATGGTCAGAGATATAATTTCCCATTCGCATACCCGTAACACCTGCCTTGAAAAGTGCAATTCCTGCTTTGCCCTGTACCTTTATGTCAGTTCTTTGCTTGGGCTGAGTATATCCGTTATCCGCCATTTCAATAACCGCTTGTTTGGCTTCGGCAATCAAACGGTGACGGTTCAACACAATTTGATCCGTTTTGCGTAAATAGTTCATCGCCATTGCTTCTTGGGCAGACGTCGATACTTTTGCCGTGGCAATATTCATGAAGGCTTCTTGCAAAATATTCAATTCTGCATCGCCTTTTTGGTACATATCCGAACAACGCAAAGCCATTTCTTTTGTGCCTCCGCCCGCAGGAATGAGTCCAACGCCAACCTCGACAAGTCCCATATAGGTTTCTGCTGTTGCTACAATTTTATCAGCATGAAGACTGATTTCGCAACCACCACCCAATGCTAATGTATGCGGAGCGACCACCACAGGAATTGACGAATACCTTGCTCGCATCATCGTTTGCTGAAACTGAGCAATCATCATGTTTACTTCGTCCCAATCTTGTTCGATGGAATACATGAAGAGCATCGCCAAATTGGCACCTGCCGAAAACGCCTCTGTGCTGTCATTGCCAACCACCAAGCCTCGGTAATCTTTTTCTGCCAAAGCAATTGCCTTATGAATTCCTTCGACAACATTTGGTCCGAAAGTATTCATTTTTGAACGGAATTCGAGGTTCAAAACGCCATCTCCCAAATCTTGGATTGTTGCTTCGGCATTTTTCCAGACGATATTATCAGAAAGGTTTTCCAAGATAATAAACGACTCCGTTCCTGAAATAGATTTATAGCTTTTTGAAGGAATATCGTAGTATAATTTACGCCCTTTTTCAATTTTGTAGAAAGCATTTGCCCCACCTGCCAACATAGCGGCTACCCACGGAGCAACGGTTTTTCCTTCGGCTTTAATGAGGTCAAGTCCTTGCTGAATACCGATGGCATCCCACGTTTCAAAAACACCCATTTCCCAACCAAAACCAGCTTTGATGGCTTCGTCTATTTTATATAATTCATCAGAAATCTCTGGTATTCTGTGAGTTACATAGCAAAATGTATCAACGAATGTTTTACGGTAAAAATCGCCAACTTTAGATTTATCAGCTAATAAAATCGAGAAACGTTCTTTGAGTGGTAGGTTTTTTACTTTATCGAAAACCTCGAATTTTACTTTCTGAGAAGGTTTATATTCAAAACTTGCCAAGTCTAAAGCCAAGATTTCTGATTTACCGCCAGCCCCTTTTATTTTCTTGTAAAAACCTTGTCCAGTTTTATCGCCAAGCCATTTGTTTTCCTGTAATTTCTTGATAATTTCTGGTAAAAGAAAAGTCTCTTTCGACTCGTCGTTGGTCAGACCAGCATACAAATTGTTTGATACATTGATGGTAGTGTCCAGTCCGACAACATCAGACAAACGGAAAGTTCCTGATTTTGGACGACCCACAATTTCCGAAGAAAGTTTATCAACTGCCTCAATCGAAAGTCCTAAATCAACGGTGGTTTTGATACTCGCCATCATGGAATATACCCCTACACGGTTGGCAATAAACGCAGGAGTATCTTTGCAGAGCACGGTAGTTTTTCCGAGGAATCTATCGCCATAATCCATCAAGAAAGAGATGATTGTTGGTTCAGTTTCAGGCGTTGGAATAATTTCTAATAACTTCAAATAGCGAGGCGGATTGAAGAAGTGTGTTCCACAAAAATGCTTACGGAAGTCATCAGAACGCCCTTCTGACATCAAATGAATAGGAATTCCAGAGGTATTTGATGTCACCAAAGTACCAGTTTTGCGAAGAGTATCAACCTTTTCGTAAAGCGATTTTTTGATGGCAAGGTTCTCTACAATAACCTCAATAATCCAGTCATAATCCTTGATTTCGGCGAGGTTATCATCAAAATTTCCCAACTTAATTTTATTGGAGAAAGTTGAAGAATACAGCGAAGCAGGATTTGCTTTGAGGGTATTCTGAAAGGCATCATTCACGATACGATTCCGCACCGCAGGGTGGGCAGTAGTGAGTCCCTTTGCCGATTCGGCTTCATTGGGTTCTTTCGGGACGATGTCTAATAATAAAACCTCGACACCGATATTGGCGAAATGGCAAGCGATGCGGCTTCCCATAATTCCAGAGCCAAGTACGGCAACTTTTCTGATTGAACGGTTCATTGTTTTTCAGTTATCATTTATCAGTAATCAGTTATCAGTAAATAGTAAAACCTAAGAGATACAATAGCTACCTAACAGAAAAAATGCTGATAATAGAAATTGATAACTGTTTACTGATAACTGTGAAACTGTAAAGTTAGTAATTTTTCAAAATGTTATGCAAGCATACTATTTTATTTTTATATAAAAAAAGCGAGAAGTTTTCTCGCTTTTTCTATGACTGTTACTTGTCCAGATTAATTATTGAATCTAAAAGAAATACCTATTCCAAACATATTGGGAACACCCGATGAACTTTCGTTTAGATTTACAAAATATTCTGCATACCCTCCTACTTTCTCATTGAACATGTAACGTAAACCAATTGGTAATGAAAATCCAATCCCATAATCAGAGTTTTTTACAAAAAATTTACCTAACTGTCCACCAATGTAAGGGTCAAGAACTTTATCATCGTTTACATTGAATGATTGCCCTAAATGGTAAGTTACTCTACCGCCTATATAAGATTGACCATCGCCTCCAGAGATAACATTCAAAAAATTTCCGCCAATACTGAGGTTAGGGGACATTCCAAAATCAACCGATGCTCTTAACAAAGTTCCACCTTCTGGGAAATAAAAACCGCCACTTCCGAGTACATCACCTTTGTCCATAAATTGGGCATGAGAAGTCAATGAAATGGAAGAAAACACACAAATGATGGTAGCAAGTTTTAAAATTGTTTTTTTCATTTTTAATTAAAATTTATGGGTTTGATAGACGTTCAAAGAATAAGAATTCAATAAAGTGAAATTCTTTATTTTTTCATTCCTAATTCAAAAATATAAATAATTCGTAAATATATTTTAATTATACTATGATTATCTGAGTAAATGGTCAGTTTCATACCTAAAATTATAGTGTGGACTCTCTCAGAACGCTCCAAAATCAATGAAGAAAACGAGTGTATTGACAAACTCTACACAATAATCTGTAATTTTACAGAAATACAAAATAGATTTCTCTCATGAAAAAAATAGCTTTGGGGTTCATTTTCGCATACAGTTTGGGGCTAACAGCCTGCGATTTTAGTAAAAGATTAGAGACAAAAGGGTTAGCTCAGGAAATACGAGAAAAACAAGTGAAGCGAGTAACACCAGCACAAATAACGGCTCAGGCAGATGAGTGGGGCAAAGAAATAGTGGGGGCATTGAACAAGCAATTTCCGAAGAAAGATTTGGTAGATACACTACAAAAATTCTTTCGGGTAGAGATTAGTATTGGAACATCTCATAATTTAAAAAATCCTACTAATGGTCTGAAAATCAATGAGATATTAGATGCTTATGAGTATAATGCAACTCATAAAATTACCTTTACTGACAATATCCAGAAAAACGAAGACGGTAGTATTTATTATTTTACATCCCCAATCGTCATGGGCGAACAAGTGAAAATTACAGATAAAACCAAACTCATTCAGATAGAAAAAGAGAGTCATTTAGACAGTTTATCCACCCGTAAAAAAGGAGATTTAGCAGGAATATGGCTCGTGAAATTCACCAAAAATAACATCATCCGCCTGATGGACATGAAACACGTGAAAAAATTGAATGTGGAGGGGAGGGAGTAATTGCCTAATCCAACATCAACAATGAAGGCACTTTTTTTGAATAATTTCTGAGCAAAGTGTAAAGCGTTCCAGATGCTCCTGCCATGAAACTCAAGGTATGAGCAAAATCACGAGTACCACCACGTAACCCTTTGTTAATGAGATTATTGCAGAATTTTTGTAAATATTTCTCTCTAATTTTCTCGAAAGAAATATCATATTTTTCTGCTTCAATTAGTAGTTCCAGCACACTTCCGTCTCCGTGACAAAGGCTATCATTGTGTCCCCAACCTTTTTGGATAGAAATGTTAACTAATTGATTTACAAGATTCTTATTGGGTTTTCTTCCTAAAATATCAACCGATTTTAGGTACATCAAACCTATTCCAACCTCA
>JAAFJL010000073.1 GCA_013298865.1 Cytophagales bacterium
AGGCTACGGTTTATACACATCTTTTTAAATCGTAGCCAATCAGGATGAGGTCCAATTTTTTAATTCCCCTGTATAGAGTAATTACACCTGGTGGTCTTTGGGAATTATACCCCTTCCATCCACCTAACCTTGCAATCACCCAGAACGCCCAAGATAAAGTAGTATCTGGATAGGGATTTTTTAATTTTTTAGTATTTCCATTGAATTTGACATTGAGAGCTTTTAAGCATTCTATTTCATTTTCTGTAAAAAGTTCATTGACCAGTTGATTTTGATTCGGAAAAATGGTTTTACTACTCAACAGTAAAGCCATTACTTTGAGACTTGCCCACAGGGCAAAAAGTGTCATTTTTATAATGGCTTCACCATTTTCAAGCTCAATATTCTCAATATCAAATCCTTGGGTTTTCAATAATCTGAACAAAGTTTCGATATGCCACCTTAAAGAATACCAATAAACTATCTGACAAGCATCTGAAAAATTATTTATTTGATGGGTGGTCAAAATACGCCAATGGACAGGTTCTTTTCCATCGGGTACAGTTGATGGAGATTCTTTGGCTTCAATGGCAACAACTTTAATAGGTGATAAGGTAACTCTTTTACTAAGTTTAAGGGGTGGTTGAACTTCCACTTCGATATATCTAAGCTCCATAATGGCTTTACGATTTTCTGTATTTTTACGAATATCGCCTCGCACATCAAGTTGGTAAGTATCTCGCAAGGGTGAGGATGCTAAGGTTTCATACAAATCGCAGATCTCTCCACAATACCTGATTTTTCGATTGTATGTGGAACGAATGATAAAATGATCTTTGGGTGTATGAGTCGCTAAAAGTTGAAAAATATCTCCTTCTCTATCTTGAATGTGCGTTATCATAGATGCTTTTGAAAGCGTTTTTGAAGTTTGTTGCACACTTTCAAGCCAACGATAAGACTCCTTTTCTTCGATGGGAAGAACATTATATTTGCGTTCATGTCGATTAGCACCACCCTCAGCGTGAATATAGGTTTTAACAAACGAAAAGCCTATACAACTCTCATTGGAGGCTTTCATCACCAGACTCGGATGAATATAAAACCCTAAACTTTTGTCATCGGCTATCACGCCCAGACCCGAATTGGGCTTTATTTGATTACGATTACTATCCAAGTTTACCTGACTGGTATCTTGAAAACACAAATAGTGAACAGGCTCTATTCTCTCAGAAGTAGATTTGGTAAAACCCGATATGATAGCTTCTGTACTCACCTTTTTATTATTGATTAAACGATAATATGCCATCTGGTCAGACCAGCTTTCACTTAATTGATGGACTTTGGTCTGAACATTCTCACTTATTCCCCCAAGAAATTTACAGGCTCTTGAATTGAGTCGTTTATCTCCGAAATCAAAAGCAACTTCGTTTTTTTTAACATCGAAAATGAATTTTTAAAATAAAACAAAAGTATCAAATACTTGTGTATAAACCGTAGCCTTCAAAAGGACGACTTCCGTGTTCTTTTAATAAATCATAATTGAACCAAAAATTTCAAAAAGGTCAAGTATTGAAAAATATTTGACCTTTTTTTTATGGGCTTGGTTACAAAAGATTAGGGCTTGGGTATATGATTTTAAAAAGGGAGCAAATCCGAAAATCCCTAATAAAAGAGTAGGAACGCAGTAGCCGAAAAGCGAATAGAGTAGGCATTATAAATTCATTAAAATGAAAAAGTTAGCATTATTACTTTTAGTTGTAGTATCTACGACTTCTTATTTCTCATCGTTTTCTCAGGTAAAAGAAGACAAAATGAAAGTAAAACCAATTGAACAAAAACTTCCTTCCGAAGAAAATGAAAAACTATCTAAGCTCTTGGAAGTATCTGGTTTACAGAAACAAAACAGACCAACCACCAAAACATATCCTTTTGTAGATGAAATTGGTGCTGTTGATGTGATTATTACCACACAAGAATTTAAAGACAAAGCTACTGGAGAAGTTACTCAACAAGTTCGGATGGAATTTAAAAGAGGAGGTACTGGTAATAAGGGTAAAAGTCAAATGCTTGATTTTGCTGAGGACAAAAATGGAGTCATTTCAACAGAGAACAACGCCTTACAAAGAGGTGCTGGAAATTGTGACATTATGGCGATTGTTCAAAACTTTATATCTACGGGACAAAATGGAAAAACTTGTATTGATGCAATAAAAGGTGCTATTGATAAATCTAAGGGGAGAGGAGGGAAACTAAACTTCTTTTTACTTGCTGCAAATATTATGGATATGGCAAGAACTCCTTGTACAAGTGTCGTTACAGATGTTTTTAGTCTATTTGTAGAAATAAAAAATTGCTTGAAAAAATAATCTTTTCAAAATAAAAAACTGATAAAATGAAAACGGTATTAATAATTCTCGTATCACTTTTTTGTGCTGTAAAATTGAATGCACAAGACGTTTCAGAGAAAAAATCTCCACAAGAAAATTTAGATAACCCTGAGAATACGATGAGACAGTCTATTGATGTTGGCGTTACAAAAGTTGAATATTATAAGAGTAATGGTAAGCATTACATCAAGGTCACTTACAAAAATTTTGGAAGTTCCCCTGTATTAAACGTTCAGCTGAAGTATAAAATTAATAATAAACCTTGGGTGACAATGAATACTATCCCAGGAAGTATAGGAGCTGGACAAATTAGAATAGACCCTAAAATACCCTTTAACAACGTCGGTTTTACTGTTTCGGATGGTATAATAGTAGGTCAGATTAATTTGTTTCAGGTTTGTACAGTATGGAATGATGCAAACAATAGCAATAATTGTAAGACATTACCTGTATCTGTTCTTTGAAAGAAAAATACAAAAGGCTAAATTTATCTCAAACTTAGGATTAACAAAAAAAAGCAAGGCTAAAACCTTGCTTTTTTTGTTACTTATTAATCAAAATCTTCCACTTCATTTTCCATTTATCTACGGTACTAATTCCAAATTTAAAGTCCGTTCTGGATTCTATATTTTTCAATAATTCATCCGCTTTCTGATATTCTTTTGATTTTACTAAGGCAACTACTGAATACCAATCTGCGGCATCTTTATAATAGGGTCTAAGATTTTGTTCGGCTTTAATTTTTGCAAAATCTTCGTACAAAAGGAAAGAGGTTTTTGTATCTCCGTTTTCTAATTTACTAATCGTTTCATCAAATTTCTTCAATACAACATCCTGATTTTCAATATTTCCACGTTCAGTTTCAGACGAAATGGGTTCGTATTGTACATCACTAAATGTCAAAAAACAAACCATTGCCACCGAAGCCGCCATGGCAAAACCACCCGTAATTTTCCATAAATTAAATCTTTTTACAGGTAAATTCTCTTCTGAATCGCTCCATTCAGCCATTTTTTGTTGATGAATGTTTTTTATCTCATCTCTCAAACGTTGGCGTTCTGCAATGCTTTTGAGTAAGCTGAGTTTTTCTACATCATCTTTCAATAATGAATCTCCTTCTATTTTTTTGGTAAAATCAGCCCTCTCCTCCTCAGACATTTGTTGGCTAAGGTATTGCTGAATTTGGTCTAATATTTCTGGGTTGTTGTTCATTTTGATTCTGATAATTGTTTCGTGATTTTGTCTAAGCAATCACTTTTCGTATTTCTCACACTTGCTTCTGATTTTAGTTTACCATCTGCCATCATTACCTCCGCTATTTCCTTTCCACTCATGCCATCCACGAGCCAAAGCGTAAAAATTTGCTGACAGTTTTTACCTGCCTGAGCAAAGATTTCTAAGTAATAATCCCACTTTTCTTTTGCCATCATCAATAAACTTATATCTTCCTCTTCTTGGTCAGATTCACTACCGAATAAATCTTCTCGTTCACGACGGTTACTCTCCTGACTAAGGAATTTATGCCAGAGATTTTTACAAATCTGAGTCAAATATGCCGCCAGAGGTTTGTCGGTCAGAGCAGTATATTTTCCTTCTAAAATATTAGAAACCACTGCCTCAACTGACTCCCAAATGATGTCTTCGGGTTGTTTGACGTAATCTTGGGTATTGGAACGATTACTCAAAAACTTCATTAAAAAACCACGATTTTGCTCATAAATAGCTCCAATGGCTTGATTGCGGTCTTTTCCACCCGCCAGAATACCCGAAGCGATTTGTTGGTCAGTTAGATTTTTATTCAAAAGTGGTTGTATCATCTTATACTCGTGGTCGTTGATTTTGTGATGTCGCAAGATTAAATTTCTGAAAAATATTTCATAATGCAATGAGCGTCAGTAACGAATGTATGATAAAACCCCAATCACGCCATAATCCTACAAACCAAAAGCATCTTGCTCTAACCAAAAGCTAATTTACAAGCCATAAAACTCCGTTTGATTTCAAGCAAGGAATGAGCAAATGATTCCTTATCTATCAATCCAAATCCTTTTATGTTCTTTTGTTCCATTGGTTTTATTGACAACAACAATATATAGTCCATTTTGAATTGATACAGGAATTACACAATCCCACTCACAAAGGGCATAGCCATTATTGTATTTAGGGAAATACTCTTGAAGTTTTATACCATTAAAATTGAGTAAATCCACAGAGTATGCGCAGCCTTCAAGTAAAATATTACTCACTTTGAAATTATCTTTTGCTGGATTTGGATAAAGTGTAAATTCGCCCTTTTCGATTTCGTCTTCTTTAATTTCCCCATATTCTATTCGATAACGTGACCTGCTTTTAAGTGGAAATAGAGGAGAAATCCAAAGGTAATCACTTTGTATTTCGATAATTCTTTTGTCAGAATCATATAAATACCCTTTTGTCATTGTACCATCAAGGTAGTCAACAACTCCAGTTTTGTACTGTTTAACCTCATTTTTCAATAGACCATTTACGTAATATGTATAAATAATTTCTGCATCTTTTGAAGTGTTAATTGTATCTCTTTCAGGAAAATACTTCACACGAATTATTTTGCCTTCACTATCAAATTGGCTGAAAGTATAGTAGGTTGGGAGTAGGGTTTTCAAAGAGTCAATGTAAAAATAGTCTATTAGGATGGAGGTATTATTTGCATCATTGAACTCCCAAACTATTTGATTATTAACTTGTTCTGAATTATTGGGAATATTTTTGATAATAGTTTGTGTCTTTATGATTCTGTTTTTATCATCATATTTAGTTCTATAAATATAGCTAAAATCACTAAAACCTGAAGATAAGTTTTCTACTTCTTCAATATAATTTGCAGAGTTTCGCCTGTAAATAACTTTGCCATAACTGCTACTATAAACCTTTAGTTGACCTTTGTCATCGTACTCAATTTTTACATCATTTATCAGTTTTAAATCTAAACTCTTCTTGTAATTACCGTACTCTATTCCATAAACTTTTTCTGAAATAGGTCTATTTTGGGAATTATAAAAAATCTTTCTTTCAGAAAGTAAAATTTCTTGTTTTAAACTGTCTTCCAGAATATATTCTTGCTCAACGGCAACCGAATCAAAGGGTGTATATTGGTATTTTAATGTATATTTTGTTCTGAAATTTGCAAAAGCTCGGGAATTGACATAGTTTGATGTCTGCTCAACTAATCTATTTTTTTCATCATATTTAAAACTTCTCTCAGCCCCAACATTAGGAAAACTATTGTTTGATATAAAGTAGCTATTGGAAAGATTATTACTCCTGTTTTGGAAAACCAAATAATCAGTAGATGAGCCTTCAGTTTCCCATTTCTGGGTTTTAAAATTCCAGTTTTCTGTTGTTCTTTTAGTGAACAAAGTTTTTTGAGAAAAACAGTTGTTCAATGACAGCAAAATGAGAAAGATTTTAGAGAAGTGTATTTTCATAATTTCAATGTTTATCAAATGTGAATCTAAATTTAACAAATTTTTTGATAGAGGGATAATGTAATAATCCCCAAAATCTAAAACTTTAACACCCCAAAAATAACTTTTTCCTTTCCAAATCGTTTTTCATTAAATCAACAGATTATGAAAATGAAAAACCTAATTATTATCTCCGCAACTTTATTGGGCTTTTTTGCCTGTAATTCTTCTAAAGATGTACCCATGGGTGCGTTCACAAACCCAACACCAATTACGGATAATTTTACGATAAGTCAAGAGACTGTATTTTCTGACCGTGGTATTATTTGGGGGTTTGAATTTCTTCCAAATTCTGACATCATTTTTTCTGAAAAATCAGGAAAAATGGGTATTTATTCCAGCGGAAAAATTACAGAATTATCAGGCTTACCGACTGACATCAATACGGATTCGCAGGGTGGTTTATTGGATATTTGCTTGCATCCAAATTATGCAACTAATGGTTGGATTTACGCCACTTATTCCAGTTTACAGGGCGGGAAAGGTCTTCTAAACTTGATTAGATTCAAAATTGAAGGTAATTCGATAAAAAATATAGAAAATATCTTCAAATCTTCTGCCACTAATCAATGGAAAGGACATTATGGAAGTAGAATCGTTTTTGATAAAAATGGTTTCTTATTTTTATCCGTTGGTGAAGGTGGTTCAACGACGTACGGAGGTGAAAATTCTCCAAATCTAAACGCTCAGAATGTTAAAGAGGCTTGGGGCAAAGTCCACCGAATGACGGACACTGGAAACATTCCAACGGATAACCCAGTTTTGACTGGCAATTCTTCTCCTACAACGGTTTATTCTTATGGACATAGAAATCCACAAGGGCTTACTTTGAATACTGATATTGGTGAAATTTGGGAAACAGAACATGGTCCAAAGGGTGGAGATGAATTGAATTTAATTGAAAAGGGAAAGAACTATGGTTGGCCTTTGGTGTCTAATGGTGTAAACTATGATGGCAAAATTATTTCAGCTTCGCATGATAGAAACGGTATTCAAAACCCAAAATATTCTTGGACTCCTTCCATTGGTGCTTGCGGATTAGCCTATGTCTCTTCTACAAAATATGGCTCTTGGAAAGGCAGTTATATTGCAGGAGGTTTAGCCCTCAGAAATCTTTCGAGAGTGGCAATAAATGGCTCTGAGGTTAAATCAAGTACAATTATTGAGAATGCAGGAAGAGTTAGAGATGTAAAAATGGGACCTGATGGATACTTGTATTTATCCGTCGAAAGCCCTGGGAGAATCGTGAGACTTATGCCAAAATAGGTTCTCAGATTTTTGAGTAATAAAAGCCGAATCCACTTTTAGGGTGGATTCGGCTTTTTGTTTTAACCTAATAATTGCTTTATCGTTTTCATCAGCAAAAACATCTTTTTGGATGTTGGAAGTAAAATAAATCCATACCTATCATAAAATTTCTCCGCTTTTTCGTCAATAGGATCTACGATAACCGCAATAGTTCCCAGACTTTCAGAGATTTCATAGCATCTTTTCAAAGCATCAATTAATAAAATTTCGCCATATCCTTTTCCTTGCAGACGTTTGTCAATCGCTAATCTACCCAACAATACTGCTGGTAAATCTTGATAATTAGGAGGTAATTTTTTCAAAAGATTCTCAGGGAAGTCTTCCTTTTTTATGGAATTAGCTGAAAGTGTGTAATAGCCATTTACAACATCTGCTTCATCTACAAGAACAAAACAAGCCGATAAATCCCTGTCAACATCTTGCCTTGCTTGTTTTTTTATATAATTATCCAATAAACTGTAACCACAATCGAAGGAGTTTTTATCATACTTCTTTTCTAATAACTTAATCGTTAATTTCATCTGCATCTTTAAATTTTCGATAATTTAATAGAGCATTTTTAAGATTAGCATTCGGAACTGGTGGATTTAAAATAGCATCCAAAAAGATCTTTTTATCTTCCAGGCTTTTAAGAATTTGGTTATTCTCAGCAATTATTTTGTTAGCTTCTCTATTGGTAGTAAAAACAATAAATTCTGATAAACTTTTAAATCCACTTAATTCAGAGGCAAACTTAATCAACTCTTTCTGTTCTTTGCTAATCCGAACATCTATTCTGTCGTTAATTAATGTTGTCATTTTTGTCGTTGTTTGTTGCATGGCAAATGTACGGTTATTTTCTGTACAAAATGTATTTAATAGAGAAATTTTAATTAATGAACTTATTTACAACAGAAGGAACAAGTTTAAACAGGTTCAATATCCTCAGTGTCTAAATTTCATTAACAAACCCCAAAAAAGCCGAATCCACCCTAAAAGTGAATTCGGCTTTTTGTTTTCAATAAAAATAGTAGCTTTGTATTACAAAACCAACCCCTTGAACATGAAACAATTAGCCCTTTTTTTGACCTTAATTATTCATCAACAAATCTTTTCACAAGTCAGTGATAATCGCCCTACTACGGGTACTGAGCGGCTAAATGCCTTTCAAAAACATTCTGGATTTATCAATAATTCTCCTTACAAAAACTTGAATTGGCGATTGCTCGGTCCTGATAAAACCAGTGGTCGAAGTACGGACGTTTGGGGAGTTGAGGGCAATAAAAATATCATCTACGCAAGTTTTGCAACGGGTGGTTTTTGGAAAACCGAGGATGCTGGTAAAACTTGGAAATCATTGATGGACAACGAAGGTACACAGTCTATCGGGAATTTTGCCATTTCAAAATCGAATCCTGATGTCATATACGTTGGTACGGGTGAAGCCAATATTTTGCGAGCTTCTTTGCCAGGTCTGGGAATGTACAAGTCAAACGATGCGGGTAAAACTTGGCAACATATTGGTTTGGAAAACACCAGCACGATTGCCCGTGTCGTGATTCATCCAAGCAATCCAAATATTGTGTATGTTGCCGCCAGTGGCAATGAATGGAGTTATAATGCCGACAGAGGCGTTTACAAAACCATTGACGGCGGCAAAACTTGGGAGAAAATTTTATACCAAAATGAACAGACAGGTTGCATTGATTTGATGCTGGATCCTTCCAAACCAAATACGCTTTATGCCTCTATGTGGAATCGGATTCGTAAACGTTGGAGCGACCCTACGCCAGAGGATGGTGACCATATCCATAAATCGACTGATGGAGGAAAAACTTGGAAAATCATCAATAATGGTTTGCCAGATACTAAAAATACTGGACGAATTGGTTTGGCAATGTGTGCTTCAAAACCAAATGTCTTGTATGCCTACGTGGACAATCACACGCCCAAAAGGCAAGGAAATGAGGGTGAATTAGACTCTTATGGTCGTGTAAAACAATTGATTATTTTGGGGGCAGAAGTCTATAAAAGTACCGATAAGGGCGAATCGTGGGTGAAAATGAGTGAAAACGACAAATCTATGGAAACTTTCGGCGGAACTTATGGCTGGGTTTTTAGTCAGATTAGAGTTGACCCTGTGAATGAAAATAAGGTTTTTATTATGGGCTTAAACATTGCAGAATCCGAGGACAGTGGTAAAACTTGGAAGGTCGAAAAAGGCGGAGATACTCCTGAAACCATCATTTACGGAGACAATCACGGAATGTGGATTGACCCAAGCGATACCAATTATATCTTGAACTGCAACGATGGCGGTGTTGTAGTAACGTATGATGGTGGCAAAACGTGGAAAAACTTTTTCAAGGAAATTCCTACAACACAGTTTTATAATGTAAGCTACGACATGGCAACGCCTTTCAATATTCAGGGTTCTGTACAGGATGAAGGCTCGATGGGTGCAAATGTTTCTTGGGAGTTTGGAAGTGGAAAAGTTGATAAGAAAAACGGTTGGCATTATGTGCCAGGTGGCGAAGGAAGTATCATTGCGATTGACCCTAAAAACCCTGATGTAACTTATTCAAGTGCATTTTATGGACGAATTCAGCGAGGAGATTTGACAAAAGAAGGCAAAGAACGTACTAAAAATATCACCATAAAAAAGGCTGATGATGAGGACGTGCATCGTGGGGAATGGTTGGCTTACACGCACATTTCAAACTTTGATAACAAGACCATTTATCACGGAATGCAATATTTGTTCAAATCAGTGGATATGGGTGAAACTTGGAAACGCATTAGTCCAGATTTGACCAATAACGATAAAAATCACATCGGAAAATTGCCTTATGCCATTGCACATCAAGCAATTACGGCTTTGGCAGAATCACCAATTAAACAAGGAACTTTATACGTTGGAACAGACGATGGTAACGTTCACCTGACCACTAATGACGGACAAACTTGGGAAAAAATCAATAATGGACTGCCTAAAAATGCTCACGTTTCAAGACTCGAATCTTCCAAAGTTAAAGATGGAACAGTTTATATTTCACTAAGCGACCGTCGAGAAGACAACAGTAAACCATACATTTTCAAATCTACTGATTTTGGTAAAACTTGGGTAAGTATCGCTGGAGATTTGCCAGATTCGCCCGTAAACGTGATTCGTGAAGACCCTTTGAAGCCCTCAATCCTTTATTGTGGGACTGATTTAGGAGTTTATATTTCAAAAAATGGGGGTAAAAACTGGCAAGCTATCCAAGCAAATTTACCTGCAAGTGTTTCGGTACAAGACTTATTTGTGCATCCAAGAGACAATAAAATGGTCATTGCCACTTATGGGCGTGGTGTCTGGGTTTTAGATGATTTGGGTAGTTTGCAGAAGTAGAGAATTACAACCAAAAATGATAAATATATTGTCTTGATTTTACAGAAAAACCGCATTTCTGATAAAATTGATAGGCTTTTTGGTTAAATTCTTGGGTGGCTACTTCTACGGTTTTGATATTATTTTCAATCGAAAGGCGTTCACATTCTGCCATTAGCTGCTGTCCAATTCCCATGCCTTGAGTGGCATTGTCAACGGCAATTAAACCAATTATGGAGGTATCGATACTGAGTTTTAGCGTAACCATTCCCAAGACTTTTTTGTCTTTTTCATACACTAAAACATAATCTGCAATTTGTTGATTTACAGAATTATTGACCCATTCCCGATACAATTTCTGGAAGGTATCTTCACCAAATTTTTTGTCTTTCTTAAACCTCGAATACTCGCCACTTATGTAGGCTAAATGGTAGAGATTTTCTCGGACAAGCAGCTCAAATTCCTTGGTCTGTGGCACACAGAACGCAAAGATTGACTCGTTCTGTGTGCCACAGACCAAGGGAGCTAAACTCGGACGAATTGCTCCCCTCTCAGCAGGAGAGGGGTCGGGGCGACCGATGCTTCGGGTGAGGTTTCTTGTTTTATTTTCCTCCAAATCCTTTTCAAAAACTACTTTAATATCCACCAATTTATCCTGATATTTTTCATCCATTTCATTTTCTGAAAAGACATAAATCAGGTCATAGCCTTGTGCTTTTCCTTCTGCCAAGTCTTCTGCCAAAATACTTGCAGATGAAAGAGAAATTCTACCAATTTTCCTTTCAAAAAAATCACTATCCCAAGCTAAATATGTAATCATTTTTGGGGGTTTAAAACAATGTCAACGATATGATTAGGGCGTTTTTTCACTTGTTCAAAGGTTTTTCCAATGTAAATTCCGATGATTCCCAAGATAAAAATGATGAGTCCGAACAAGAAAAATAAAGTAATTATTAGACTGGCAAAACCCAAAACTTGAATTTTCCCAGTGAAATACTGATAGACATACATGACTCCCAGCAATGACGAAAGCAAGGAAATCCATAAGCCTAAGCGAATCGTGAGGCGGAGGGGTTTATCCGAAAAAGAAACAATGGTATTGAATGCCAGGTTGAGAAGGGATTTCCAAGAGTAAGAAGATTTTCCATCAAAGCGTTCATCGTGTTGTACGGGCAGATACGTTTTGCGGAAGCCTACCCATTGCACCATCGTCGGGAAAAAGCGAATTCTATCACCCAAATTCAAAATTGCTTTTATTACTTTCTGATGATAAATTCCGAAATTTGCCACTGTGTTATCTTGCTTAGTATCAGTAAGATAGCTAAATATTTTATAGAAAATTCGAGAAGAAAGTTTTTTCAGAAATGAATCTTGTCGGTATTCTCTTTGGGCTAAAACTGTATCGAATCCTTCCTGAGCTTTTGCGTATAATCGAGGAATTTCTAAGGGGCGGTCTTGCAAATCACAGTCCATTACTACTACCCATTCACCAGTAGATGCTTCTAATCCTGCCGAAATTGCAGGGTGTTGCCCAAAATTTTTACTGAGTTTTATGCCTTTTACCTTCGGGTCTGTCTGGCAAATCGTTTCAATTTTTGCCCAAGAATTGTCAGGGCTGCCGTCTTCTACAAGGATAATTTCATAGTCGTCAGTAATGGTTCTAACCGAAGCATGAATTTCCTCGACTAATTTATCAACGATTTTTTCAGCACGATATACAGGAGAAACAATAGAAAGGTACATTCAGGTATTTTTTATGAGTTGTTTAAACAGCTTATTTGTTATAAAATCAAACGGAATGAACTGTGTTATATACTTTAAGTCGCAAAACCTCTCCCCCGACCCCTCTCCTGCTGAGAGGGGAGCATTTGTCGCCGATTTTCTCCCCTCTCAGCAGGAGAGGGGTCGGGGGAGAGGTTTCAACAAGCAAAATTGGTCTTACGACATTGAGTATATAAATCCGAAATCAAATTCTAAGCCAAATTCTATACGCAACAAATGATTCTAAATTTACGATTTTAAACTTTCCTTAACAATTATCTTTTTTATCCGTTTTGAATTTGTAAATTCAATTAAAAAACTACCATTTTAATTATCATACCATGCAAAGAAGTTTAGAAGCCCCTTTCAACTGGAGAGGTAGAGTTATGTTACTTTTTACAGTTCTCATCATTTTCATCACAAATAATGCCTTCGCACAAGTAAGGCGTAGTTTAGGTCCGCCCGTGAATAACGCTGACTTCAATGAATACGCTCCTTCTATTAGTGCCAATGGAAAAACGATGATTTTTGAAACTGACCGTGCTGGTGAGGGACAATGGGAATTGTACTACACTACCAAAAATGACAAAGGTCGCTGGACTCCCCCCAAACCAATTACAAATATCAATGCCAAAGGCAAAGATAATGACCTAATCGGTGGACCTTCTATTAGTTATGATGGAAAAACGCTCTACTTTTTCGCTTCTTTTGATGGTGGACAGGGAGATATGGACATTTATTTTTCTACTTGGGACGGTAAAGATTGGTCTGAGCCTTCGTCGATTGGGAATAATATCAACACAAAAGCGTACGAAGGCTTTCCGTCGGTGTCGGCAGATGGGCGGAAGTTGTATTTCATGAGAGATAATTTCTCGAAAAGAAAAGATAAAGAGCTTTGTTATTCGCTTTGGGTAGCAACTCGTCAAGAAGATGGCACTTGGGGAGTTCCAGAAAAATTGCCCGCACCCGTAAATATGGATTGCGAGAAAGCTCCCAGAATTATGGCGGACAATCGTACGATGATTTTTAGTTCTATCCGAAAAGATGGAATGGGTGGTTTTGACCTTTACCAAACCTTTCAAGAAGATGATGGCTCGTGGTCACAACCGATTAATTTAGAGTACATTAACACCGAAGGCGATGACCAATTTGCTTCCGTTTCAGCGGCTGGCGATTTGATGTATTTTCATACCGAAGGTGATATTTATACAGTAACGATTCCTGATAAATATAGAAAATATAAGCTCGTGACGGTTGACGGAAAAGTTATTGATGCTGTCACGAAAGCACCTTTAGCAGCAAAATTAACTGCCAAAAGTAATAATCCGAAAGAACGTGCTATCGTTACAAACGTAAGTGCGGATGGTGGGTATTCGGCAATTTATCGGGTCGGGAGTAAGTATGAATTGAGTACGACTGTTCCAAATTATTTTCCATACAGCAAGCCTTTGGACATGACCACTGCCAAAGAAACGGATAATATTGAAAGAAATGTTGAGCTTGTTCCGAAGAAATTACCTTTCCAGTTTCAGTGCATGGACAAGGAAACGAAGGCTATTCTGAAAGAGCCAAAAGTGAAAGTGATGGATGTGGAGACAAAGCAATTATTGGAAGTAAAAGTTGAGGGCAATACCGCAAGTGTGACGCTGGAGATTGGGAAAAACTATAAATTCGCAGCCAATGCGATGGGATATGCGTTTTTTACAAGACCTTTCAGACCTGATACTGCCGATGCCTTCCGTGACCGTCTGAAAAAAGTACCTTTGGCAGTTTTGAAAAAAGACATGGTTGTACAATTGAATGACATCACTTTTGAAACGGGTAAAGCAGATTTAAAACCTGAATCAAATGAAGAATTGGATAGATTGGTAGGGCTTTTGGAGGGAAACCAGACAATTAAAGTAGAAATTTCTGCCCATACAGACGATGTTGGTAATGATGATTTCAACCTAAAACTTTCTGAAAAAAGAGCAAAATCTGTCGTTGATTATTTATTAGGAAAAGGTATCAAAACCGAAAGAATGATTGCTAAAGGTTATGGTAAAACTCAGCCTTTAGTTCCTAATGATTCTGACGAAAACAAAGCAAAAAACCGTAGAGTGCAGTTTAAGATAAATTAGTCGAGCAAAATAGACTTAAACGTTTATGTTTGCAATGGTAGGGACGAACAGCATTCGTCAGTAAAGGCATTTATAGAATTGATGAATAATGTATTCACCCCTACCATAAACAAAAAAGTCAGGCAAAATGCCTGACCTTTTGTAACCTTCTTCTGTTAACCAAAAAACTAATCAATTAATCTTTGTTTCGTTTGTTGAGGAATAATTTATAATGATTAAAACTTAACAACCTTAGTACGTAAATTCGTACATATACAACTTATCTTTCAATTCCTTACGAGCAATGTGAATTCTGTTTTTCACTGTACCAATCGGAATGTTTAATTTCTCTGCAATTTCATGATACTTAAAGCCTCGGTAGTGCATCATGAAAGGCGTTTTATAAGAATCTTCTAAGACAGAAACCGCTCTCGTGATGTCTGCCATAGCAAAAGAACTAAATGCTTGATTATCGGTACTGCTTTCCATCGAGTTGATGTAGTGCAGATTATCAGAAGTATCAATGAAGGTATTCTTTCTTACCATTCTTTGATAGTTCGTGATAAAAGTATTTTTCATAATCGTATATAACCATGCTTTCAAGTTTGTACCGTCTGCATATTTATCACGATTTGTAAAAGCCTTCAATAATGTATCTTGCAACAAATCATTGGCATCTTCATAATCTCTTGTCAACTTCATAGCGAAGGGCTTCAAGGATTTTGAAACTTTACCTATATTACTTGTGAATTCTAAAGCTGTCATATCTTAGTATTTGATGAGTTTCTAATTTGTTTAACAAATATATTAAAATATTAAACAAAATACCAAATTAAAATTGAAATATTTTTTAGAATTTTAGAATTTTCTGCAAAATAAACAGTTAATAAATTAAAAAATATCGGAATTGTACAAATATACAATCATGAAGGGAAAGAAGATTTTGTGTAGAGTTAGCCATTAAAAACTAAACAAGAAGAGGATTTTAGATGTATTTTACTTTGAAAATTAAATAAAACTTGCATTTGCAAGTCTGGAAATATTTCAATTTTAAAAAATATGAAAAATTTTTAATTTTAATAAGATTGTTAAACAAAACCTTAAACAAGATTTGTTTTGTAGCAATATTTAAGCTCAAAGATTCAACAAAATAAAAACCCTATCAATCATAAACGTAAGCAAAAGATAAATAGTTGCTTGTGTTTTTGATTGATAGGGTTTTTATTTCTCTACGAAATTTACTCAATCATAAAATCGTAGGTTGGTCTGATGTTATTGATAAAAGTTGGATTTGGTAAAGCACAGGCAAGAGAGGTTCTATTTGAAATCACTCCTGTGGGAGCTGAACTACCTACCATAAACCTTTTACTACAACAAACATCAAAATGAAAGCCCAGTTCTCTTCGAGTCCAAGTAGGATTAGCTGGTAAATTATTGTAAGTTCCTGAGCCAAGAGGCGGAGGCGTTACTAACAAAGAATTGTAATACCAAATGTCACCATAATTTGTAGGACATAAAGCAGTAGTGTTTCCAGAAATAACAAACATGGTAGTTCCAGAAAAAGTTAGACCATTCAATTGCTGTGTTGGCGGAGCTGCAAAAAAAGTAACAGCCCCTGTACCAATATTTACTTTCAAGATTCTGGATGTTCCTTCCAAAATAGCAAAGTAATCTGTTCCATTATTTTCTAAATCTTGTAAGAACTCAGTAGCTGGTCCAACCGTGGCATTTCCTGTGGCAATCTGTATCTTTAAGATTCTTCCAGGAAAGTTAGAGTTTCTCCCTGTAACACCCCAAGCATAACCAGGCACTCCCAGCATATTAGATAAACCCGTCACACAGGTAACAGGGGTAACTCCACCAACTTTGATTTGAGAAACAAGCCCTGTTACACCCGTACAAGGGTCAACTTTGTGGATAAAAGATTGTAAACCCGTAGGGACAGGTGTTCCAGAACTTCCACTCAATACCAATGAATACAATGAACACGCAGCAACTTTCGCATTGGAAGATTTGAAAGTTTCATTTTCTGTCGAAGTTGATTCAACTTCTGATTTCTGACAAGCCCAGATGGTTGTCGTCAGGATTCCTACTATCGCAAGTAGGCGAAATAAATTTGATGTTTTCATAAAAGAGATTGTTTTTGGAATTTGTAAAAAATATAATTGCCATCTCTCACATTTTGCAAAAGCAAACATGAAAGCAGAATAGCCAACGGAAAATTAAAAAACTACTGGGGCTGAGATTTGATTATTTTAAGCAGGGCGAGAAAATAGAAACCTATTAAATAAAGGGCAGATTGGGAAATTTACTTATGGAAACAGATTATTTTGTTTGATTTTAACAGATACCAAGTATTATTACTCACCAAAACTACAATTCTCTAATTAGGTTGTCAAGAAAATGTTTTAAAAATGAGTAAACGGTATGTTCCAAAATTCATAAATGACAGTATTATTTATGTAAATTTGAGGTATCAAATAATCAACAAACATGAGCAATAAAAGCACGCCCAAAGCAAGCGTTTTTCCTTCATTAGAAAGTATCTATGAAGCCGCCGAAAGACTCAGAGGAATTGCACTGCATACGCCCTTGACAGAAAATAGCATTCTGTCTGAACGTTATGGAGCTAATATTTTATTGAAAAGAGAAGACCTTCAGGTGGTACGTTCCTACAAAATCAGGGGGGCATACAACAAAATGGCTACCTTATCCAAGGAAGCCCTTGCGAAAGGTGTCGTCTGTGCTTCTGCGGGAAATCATGCTCAGGGACTTGCTTATGCTTGCCATAAAATGGGAGTATTGGGAACAGTTTTTATGCCCACAACAACACCCAACCAAAAAGTGAAGCAGGTAAAGATGTTCGGAAAACAAGAAATAGAGATTGTTCTTGTGGGTGATACGTATGATGATGCCTCGAAAGCCGCCAAAAAATATTGTGAAGAACACCATGCTACTTTTGTTTCTGCTTTTGATGACATGGACGTAATCACGGGGCAAGCGACTGTCGGGCTGGAGATTTTTAAAGATTCTGATGTAAAAATTGACTATATCATTATTGCTATTGGTGGCGGTGGAGTTTCGGCTGGGATTTCTACGGTTTTTAAGCAACTTTCGCCCCATACAAAAATTATTGGAATCGAACCTTTGGGGGCGGCGTCCATGAAGGCGAGTTTCGATGCTGGACACGTGGTAGAATTGGAAACCATGGATAAATTCGTAGATGGGGCTGCCGTAAAACGGGTTGGCGAGAAAACTTTTGCGATTTGTAAAGAAACTTTAGATGAAATTATTTTGATTCCAGAAGGAAAAGTTTGTACAACCATTCTCGAACTTTACAATGAATCTGCTATCGTGGCAGAACCAGCAGGAGCTTTAACGATTGCAGCTTTGGATTTTCTGAAAGACGAAATCAAGGGCAAAAACGTGGTCTGTTTAGTTTCTGGGGGGAATAATGACATTACCCGTACCGAAGAAATCAAAGAAAGGTCTCTACTTTACGAAGGTTTAAAACATTATTTTATCCTTCGTTTTCCGCAACGTGCAGGGGCTTTGAGGAATTTCTTGAACAATGTCCTCGGCAATGACGACGATATTACTTTGTTTGAATATCAGAAAAAAACCAATCGGGAATCTGGTCCTGTTTTGTTAGGAATAGAATTGAAACATAAAGAAGATTACGAACCATTGATAATGAGAATGGAAGAACAAAAAATCCAATACCAACTTCTGAACGAAAAACCCGATTTGTTTTCTTTTTTGGTGTAGAGTAGAGTTCATGAGTTTAAAGTTTAGAAGTTGATGAGAAAAGGGTGTTCAAAAAATTGGGATTGATTAATTTTTTCCTTACCTATATCTTCATAACTTTAAGTTGTGAAGAAAATCATATCCATATTGCTTAGTTTTCAAATTCTTTTGGGAAGCCTTTTCCCGAATGTAGAATCTTTGCAGTTGGCAAAAATTGGTGAGTTAGTGAGTCATTATCAGGAACATCAACGTACCGAAAAAGAAGATTTAAGTTTCATGGATTTTCTGGAAATGCACTATTCTGCTACTTCTAAACACCTCAAAAACGCTAAACATTCGCATTCAAATCTACCTAATTTGGATTCGCATAATTCTGTAATTTCTTATTGTGAATCCGTTTTTTGTATTGAATTCTCCCTCACTCCGAGTTTCCCAAAAACATTCTACGAGCCAAATTTTCATTGGCTCAATCTCTATCATTTCTCGCTTTCCCGCACATTATTGAATCCCCCTAAGTTGATTTTGGCTTAATTTTTTTCTGTAAAATTGGTAATTAAATCCATCAGGATTTCGAATCGTGGATGCCCAGTCCTTATAGGTTTGAAGCTCCTATCATGGAATTGTTCTTGTAGGGACGAATAGCATTCGTACATGGTGCTATCTGAGGACGAATGCTATTCGTCTCTACCACAAAAATGAACGCATAACCAAATCTTTTATCTATATAGGATTTAATTTTCACGCAATTCAAATAGTAATATTTTTATAACTATCTAAAAATCTGACAGTTATAAAATAATTTTAGCCAAATTTTAACATCAATGATAGATTCTCTCATACGTTTTAGTATTAAAAATAAGTTGATAATTGGCATGATGGTACTGGGTTTAGTGGCTTGGGGTGGTTACGCCGTCACGAAAATTACGGTTGATGCCCTGCCAGATATTACCTCAAATCAAGTTCAGGTTGTTACGCAATCGCCTTCTTTGGCAGCACAGGAAGTTGAAAAACTTATCACATATCCGCTCGAAATTACCCTGAGGACGGTTGCTGATGTGAAAGAAATTCGTTCTATTTCCAGAATGGGGATTTCGGTAATTACCATTGTTTTTGATGATGCCATTCCCACAGAATTGGCACGGCAGCGAGTCACGGAAAAACTCAAAATTGCCGAAGCAGAATTAGTCTCTGGCGTTGGTCGCCCAGAGTTATTGCCCATGACAACGGGACTTGGCGAATTCTACCAATATACACTAAATGTTGCTCCAAAATTCAAGGATAAATATTCACTTACCGAACTTCGCTCTATTCAAGACTGGATTATCAAGCGACAACTCCTTGGTACAAAGGGAGTTGCAGAAATAAGTTCTTTTGGTGGATTCCTGAAACAATACGAAGTAGCAATAGACCCCGAACGAATCAGGGCTGTGAATGTGAGCCTCGAAGAAGTCTTTTTGGCACTCCAGAACAATAATGGAAATTCTGGTGGAAGTTATATTGAAAAAGGTTCGGAAGCCTACTTTATTCGGTCAGAAGGATTAATTAAAAGTTTGGATGAAATTGGGGAAATTGTCATTAAAAACACTGGTGGAATTCCGATTTTAGTGCGAGATATTGCCAAAGTTCAGTTCGGTCATGCCGTCCGTTATGGGGCTTTGAACAAAGACGGACAGGGCGAAGTTGTGGGAGGAATCATGCTTTTATTGAAAGGAGAAAGTGCTGATAAAGTGGTAATTGATGTAAAAAATCGAGTAGCAGTAATCCAAAAAACTTTGCCAGAAGGTATCACAATTGAACCGTTTATCGACCGTAGTAAGCTGATTAACAAGGCGATAGGTACAGTTTCTAAGAATTTAATTGAAGGCGGACTGATTGTAATTTTTATTTTGGTCTTGTTGTTGGGCAATCTTCGTGCGGGGCTGATTGTAGCTTCTGTGATTCCACTTTGTTTGCTTTTTGCCTTCGGGATGATGTACGTTTTTGGGGTTTCTGCCAATTTAATGAGCCTCGGAGCAATCGATTTTGGTTTAATTGTGGACGGTGCCGTAATTATTGTAGAATCAGTGATTCATCATTTGGTTTTGGGTCGAAAAAAGTCTGAATCTAACAACTCCCTGAGCCAGTCGGAAATGGATGAAGAGGTTTTTTATTCTACCACAAGAATCAGAAAATCAGCTGCTTTTGGTGAAATTATCATCCTGATTGTTTATCTCCCGATTCTCGCCCTGACGGGTATCGAGGGCAAGATGTTTCGCCCGATGGCACAGACCGTGGGCTTCTCCATTTTAGGAGCATTGATACTTTCACTTACTTACGTTCCGATGGTTTCGGCACTATTTCTCAGTAAAAAAATCTCTACTAAAACCACCTTTGCCGACAGAATCATCAATACTCTTTTAAGGATTTATGAGCCTGTAATTCAGTGGATTATTCCTGCAAAAACCTCTATTATTCGTGCAAGGCATAGCCTGATTTTAGGAATTGTTTCGATATTTTTTATAGGTAGTCTATTGATTTTCAGAAACTTAGGAGGAGAATTTATTCCAGAATTGAATGAAGGAGATTTTGCTGTGGAAACCATTTTGCCCGTAAACGCTTCGCTTTCGGAAAGTATTAAAAAGAATGATTTAGCCCAAAAAATTCTCTTAGAAAAATTTCCAGATGAAATAAAACAAATCGTTTCCAGAATTGGGGCTTCCGAAATTCCTACTGACCCCATGGGCATTAATTCTTGTGATTTAATTATTGCTTTGAAAGAGCCAGAGTTCTGGAAAAAAGCCGAAAACATGGAAGAACTTTCGGGCAAAATGGATGAAGCACTTGCCGAAATCCCAGGGGTAGGTTTTGAATTTACACAACCCATTCAGATGAGATTTAATGAACTGATAGCAGGGGTAAAATCTGACGTTGCGATTAAAATTTTTGGAGAAGATTTAGAAGTTCTTCTTCAAAAAGCCAATGAAATTTCTCGCAAGATTAACACTATTAAAGGAATCGCAGATTTGAAAGTAGAACAATTAGATGCTGTTCCGCAAATGGTTGTGCAGTATAATCGGGCAAAAATTGCCCAGTATGGTCTGAAAATCAGCGACTTGAATAGATACTTAAAAATGGCTTTTGCTGGTGAAACCGCAGGGCGAATTTTTGAAGGCGAAAAACAATTTGACATGGTTATACGCTTGGATTCTTCTTTTCGTCAAAATATTCAGCAACTAAAAGAGATTTATTTGAACCTCCCGAATGGCAGTAAAATTCCCATGAGCGAAGTCGCTGAGATTAGTTATCAAGATGCTCCGTCTCAGATTTCCAGAGAAAATACGCACCGTAGAATCAGTATCGGAATCAATGTGCGTGACCGTGACGTTGAGAGTTTAGTGTCTGAAATTCAGTTAGTTATAGAGCAAAAAGTTAATTTACCAGCAGGTTATTATGTTACGTATGGCGGAGCTTTCGAGAACCTGCAAGCGGCTAAAAACCGCTTGTCCATTGCTGTTCCTGTTGCTCTTCTGCTGATTTTATTATTGCTGTATTTCACGTTCAGTTCCATCACCGAAGCCCTCATGGTTTTCGTAACGATTCCACTTTCGGCAATTGGCGGCATTTGGTCTTTGTGGTTGCGTGATATGCCCTTTTCGGTATCGGCAGGTATTGGGTTCATTGCTCTTTTTGGGGTGGCGGTTCTCAACGGAATTGTACTGATTTCAACTTTTAATATGCTCGAAAAAGAAGGAATGATAAACCTTCGTGAGCGAATTTTAGCAGGAGTAAAAACAAGGTTTCGTCCCGTAATCATGACTGCCGCCGTGGCATCCTTGGGTTTTTTGCCAATGGCACTCAGTAGTTCACCAGGGGCAGAAGTACAACGTCCACTCGCAACCGTTGTGATTGGCGGTTTAGTCACAGCAACATTACTGACGCTGGTGATTCTGCCAGTGGTTTATTATTTGGTTTCCAAAAGAAAATAGTGCTTCTATTTTTTATACTGGAATCCGTGGTACGGTTGAGACGTTAACCCATTTATGAGAAATTAAATCACAACCGTGCCACGGATAGCAATCCCTTCCGTAATAAATAATAGAAGAACTAAGAAAATAAATTCATAACTATATGATTTACAGATATTTAATAAAATTTATCTCCCCATGGCTGGTCTCCCGACCAGTCCACTTCTGGCGAAAACAATATTCATGTGTGCTGACGCATGAATGGCTGGTGAGGACACCAGCCATGGGGTTAATGAACCTCACCCGAAACCTCTCCCCCAACCCCTCTCCTGCTGAGAGGGGAGCAGTTTGTCCGACAATATCTCCCCTCTCAGCAGGAGAGGGGTCGGGGGAGAGGTTTCGACCGACGCTTCAGGTGAGGTATTTGACTTTACCTATATTACTTCTTTTTGCCACACCCCCCATTTTTTCTCAAAATCCCCTTTCTTTGCCCCAAGCGATTGACTTGGCAATGAGACAAAATCAAGCCGTTGGTATTGGGAATTTGGAAATTTCGGGGCAGAGAATCTTACAAAAAACGGCTCGTGAATTTCCTAAAACCTCAATTGATGCTCAATTTGGACGGACACAAGCCTATTATCGGAATGATTATACACTGAGTTTCATGCAGTCGATTCCTTCTTTTACACTATTAAAAGCTCAGGAAAATTTGCTAAAAAATGCTGTTGATGTTTCAGAAAAACGATTGGTTTTCACAAAAAATGAAATCATTCAGCAGGTGAAAAGTCTTTATTATCAGGCACTTATCCAACAAGAGTTTGTAAAAATTCTTCGCCAACAAGACAGTCTTTATACTATTGCAAGTAATGCGGCTACGATAAGATACAAAACGGGAGAAACTAATCTTTTGGAGAAAATGACGACTCAGACTCGCCAACGAGAAATTGAGCAACGGATTAAAAATACCGAGATGGATTTGAGAGTAATTTTGCTTCATCTCAAAGCATTAACGGGTAGCCCCGAACCCGTACAAATTGATAGTAGAACGGCTTTCAAGAATCTATTCAACAATAATAACAAGGCGTTAACCGATGGAAATCCTTTAGCTGGAATTCTTCAAAAGGAACTGGTTATCAGTAAGTTACAGACTGTTGTTGAGCAAAAGAAGCTAAATCCAGACTTTCGTGTCGGACTTATCAATCAGAGTATCGAGGGTAACGTCAATCTCAATATTATTCAGGCAGGAATTAGTTTACCGATTTTTGCACAGGCACAAAAAGCCAGAATTCAAGCATCGATGGTCAATGAAAAAATTGCCCAAAGTAGGTTAGATTATACCATTACACAATTAGAATCTGAGCTAAATTCAGCGAAAATTTTACTCGAAAAATCCCAAAATTCTTTGATTTATTACGAAACCACCGCTCTGCCACAAGCAGATTTAATCTTGAAAACTGCCTTGAAAAATTACCAATTAGGAGAAATTGAATATGTAGAATTTATTCAGAATATCTCGCAGGCGTGGGCAGTAAAAGAATCGTATCTATTTGAAATTCAGAACTTTAATCAATATATTATTAACATTGAATCGCTATTAGGCTATGAGTAAATATATCAAAAACATTGAATTTTTTGGGAGCATCCAATTAATAAAATGCTCGTATTTTCCGTTCAACTTCCCGAAAGTTCTAAAACTTTCGGGAAGTTACTCCAAGTCGAAAAGAGTATGTTTAAATTTACAAACTCCCTTGTGGCTGGTGTCCTCACCAGTCCACACAATTATCCTTTTATTATTTTTCCTTTCCAGTTGTGCTACAAAACAAAGTCCAACGGAAGTGACCGAAGAAAAAACCGACCCAGCTTTAGTAGTATTAACTGCGGAGCAATTCAAAAATTCTGGTATCGAAATCGGGAGTTTTAGCAATACCACAATGGCAGAGGAAATCAAAACCAATGGACAAGTGGATGTGCCTCCGCAAGAAATGGCTTCTGTAAGTATGCCCGTGAATGGTTATATCAAAACGACATCTATGTTGCCAGGCATGGCGATTCGGAAAGGTGGAATTTTAGCAGTCATGAATAGCATGGAAATTATTCAATGGCAACAGGATTACCTCCAGACAATTGCACGGATTAAATTTTTGGAACAAGACCTTGACCGTCAGACGGTTTTAGATGCTGAAAACGTTGGGGCTAAGAAAAAACTTCAACAAGTTGAATCTGAATTATCTTCGGCAAAGGCACAAGTAAAAGCATTAGAAGTAAAACTGCAAATGATTGGTTTACAGATAGATGCAGTTAAAAAAGGGATGATTTCGCCAACGGTAAATATCATTTCTCCGATAGATGGATTTGTCCAAAAAGTAAATGTAAGTATTGGAAAAAACGTAAATCCGACTGATGTTCTTTTTCAGATAACGGGCAATCAGCATAAACATTTAGAGTTAAAAGTTTTTGCCAATGATGTTCCTAAACTAAAAGAAGGGCAAATTATTGAGGTTGAAAATCCAAAAATCAATGGACAGACGATTCGAGCAACGGTTTTTTTGATTGGAAAAATGCTTGAAGGAGAAGAAAGAACTGTCAATATTCACGGACATTGTTTGAGCGAAACGCAAGAAGCCAAACTGATTGTGGGGCAATACGTAAATGCAAAAATCCTGACGGGTAGCCGAATTGCAAGGACATTACCAGAAAGTGCGGTTATCAGAAAGGGGCAAGAAGGCTTTATTTTTATAGTTGAAAAACAGAATTCTTTCCGAAAAATTGCTGTCGAGTTGGGTAAACAAGAAGGAGACAAAATTGAAATTTTATCAAACAAACTATCTGATAATCAGAAAGTTGCAATAAAAGGAGTTTCAACGTTAGAGGGAGTTTTGAGTGGGGGAGAAGAAGAAGAGTAGAAAAGCCCCCTAATCGAAGCGTCGAACCGCCCCGAAGGGGGAATTTGAGTCTCAGAAAAATTCAGATGAAAAAAATTGGACGACTTAAATTCCCCCTCTGGGGGCAAGGGGGCTGCTTCTACTCAAATATCACAGTCTTATTTCCAGCGATAAAAACTCTGTCCTCAAAAACTAATTTCAGGGCTTTTGCCAGAACGATTTTTTCTACATCACGTCCTGCTGCGGCTAATTCTTGGGCGGTTTTAGTATGATTTATTCTGATAACATCTTGGAAAATAATTGGACCTTCGTCCAAATCATCAGTCACAAAATGAGCTGTTGCCCCAATGATTTTCACGCCACGCTCGTAGGCTTGTCTATACGGATTCGCCCCGATGAAAGCAGGTAAAAACGAATGGTGAATATTGATAAGCTGATGACGATACGTTGCCGTAAACTCAGGCGTAAGCACCCGCATGAATTTTGCCAAAACAATATAGTCATAGTCGTATTCAATCAGTACCTTTTTGACTTCTTCTTCATGTGCTTTCCGAGCATCATCATCTGTCCCCGAAGCAGGTAAAAAATGAAAGGGAATATTGAATTTTTCAGTTAAAGGTTTGAGCGTTTCATGGTTTCCGATAACCGCTAAGATATTGAAATTCAAATCTTTATATTCATTTCTAATCAATAATTCTCCTAAGCAATGGTGTTCTTTTGTAACCAACACCACAACATCTTTAATCTGCTTTGCCGTGAGACTAATTTTGGCAGAATCAGGTAAAATTCCCCGTAAACCATCCTCAATTTTGTCGGGGTCACAGTCGCCAGAGAATGCCACCCGCATGAAGAAATGGCTATTTTCTCTTTCAACAAATTCGTCAGTTCTTTCAACATTGAGGTTATTAAAGAACAACACTCCCGTGATTTTATGAACCAATCCTTTTTCATCAGGACAATCAATTCTAAGTATGTAATCAGTCATTTAGGTTTTTGTTTTTCGGAAATCAATAACGATCTCTTACAAATATCACTTTAATTATTTCGTCACTCGGGGTTGTGTAAAAAGTCTAACGTCCATGAGCGACCGTCGCTCGGTCAAAAGTTTTAAGCAGAAATATTATTCTGTAAAATGGAGTATTTCCAAATAATATACCCTCAAATATACTTTCAAAGACTATTTAGGAATATTATTTGGCGGAAAATACTTTCAACTTTTAACTTTAGACTTTTTACACAACCCCAAACGCTTCTACGAAGCTCGTCAGCCCGCCTTTTAGCTGCCTTTATTTTCTTTTCGTTCATATTCTACTGTTTCAAACCATGCTTTCTGAGGTCTGCTTTTTGGATAACCGTTTTCAGTGCGAAACTTTTTTCGTTCTTCGGTAAAGTCCCACCACGTTTTTTTCGAGTCATTTGTGTTTGCAAAATTCACGACTAATCTAAATTGGTCTTCAACGCAAGGGTCAATCCAATAACCTTTTTTCTGTTCGTATTCATCTGTGAGTTTAGCACCGTCTTTTTGTTTTAGTTCCTTGAGTGAATAATAACCTAAAAACACAAGGTCTTCGGCAAACTTTATTCCGACTGACGGAACGGTTTGAAATTCTGCTAAGGCATAAATTTCTTTTGCTCGTTCAGTTGTAGCGTTTAACAACACTTCCAATTCGTCAGTTGCGAAGTCGAGAATGTTAGCAATTTTGATTTTATGCTGCCTCAAATTTGCTTTTTCAATGTCCGTCAGTGGAAGTTTTATGTTTGTCTTATTTTTCATCTTCGGCAAAAGTCAGCAAATAACCGTTATTATCTTCTATTGAAAATTCTGTCGCACCGTAAAATGTTTTTTCAAGTCCTTTAACCACTTTTACGTTGTCTTTTATTTGGTCAAA
>JAAFJL010000074.1 GCA_013298865.1 Cytophagales bacterium
ACATCTTGCAATTTTGGGTTCAAATTTGAGAATCTACAAAGTTACGAGACAAAACCCTCAATTGTTCTGAGGCTTGCTAAGTTTTTTGTGCGAAATTTGTGAAGTAGTTTTGTGGAGATGGCTATTGATTCAGCATAAAATATACTAAAGACGAAACTTCCGCCAATAATTTCGCTTGATTTAAATTACAATCAGCAGGTAAATTGACTAACGCAATAAAAAATAGCTAATAAATATGCCCTACAAACATCTAATTTTTGACCTTGACCATACCCTTTGGGATCATCATACAAATTCAAGAATTGCTCTTGCTGAGGTATATGAAATCTATCATTTACAGGAAAAAGGGATTCCTTCGGCTTTGGAATTTGGACTAAAATTTAATCAAATAAATTCTAAACTTTGGTTAGCTTATGAGTTGGGGGAAATCTCTCAGATGGAACTCAGAACGGCTCGTTTTCGTCAGATTTTCAGTGAGTTAGGTGTGGAAGACCATTCGCTTTGTGATGAGATTTCGGATACTTATCTGGATATTTCTCCCCGAAAAACTACCCTTTTGCCCAATGCTATTGAGGTCTTGGAATACCTTTTCCCGAAATACCCCATGTATATTCTCACGAATGGCTTCAATGATATTCAGGACATAAAAATGGCTGCTGGTGGTTTAACGCCCTATTTCAAAAGGATGGTGACATCTCAACAAGCTGGATATAAAAAACCAGAGCCTGAAATGTTTCATTTTACCTTGAATATAATTGACGCACAAGCCTCTGATTGCCTGATGATTGGTGATACTTTTCATACTGATATTCTGGGGGCAATGAATGTGGGAATGGATGCAGTATTTTTTAATCCAGAAAATCAAATTCACGATAAAAAACCTACTTTCGAGATTCGAGATTTGAAAGAATTGATGGAGATTTTGTAAGATAGAGGCATAGAAAATTAGTGTTTGAGCCTTGATTGACCCGCTCGTAAAAATTAATTGCCAAATGATTTCATAGATTTATTGATTCTTAAACACTCCAATAAGCCTCTGTAAATATTCATACAAAATAACTCTGTTGTCTATTGTGTTTCTGGTAGATATATACGTAATTTTGCCAAATGAAATTTATGATTTTTATGAATAAGTTTTTCTTGAATTCTGAGATTAATTTATTTCGTAAACATCTGATTTACAAATACTTATTAAACTTGTCTAAGTAATATTAATAACTGAATAGTTGTAAATTAAGAAACAAAAACAAAGTAATTAAGGTATGTCTGACGCTATTAAGCATGAGTGCGGTATCGCACTGATTCGTCTCCGAAAAAATTATCAACATTACATTGATAAGTACAAAACACCCCTTTATGGTTTGCAAAAACTTCATCTGATGATGGAAAAGCAGGTAAACCGAGGGCAAGACGGAGCAGGAGTAGCCAATATTAAAATTGATGTTCCGCCTGGTCACCGATATATTAGTCGGTATCGTTCGGTGGAACAAAATGCAGTTTCGGATATTTTTAATAAAATTTATAAAAAATTCCGAAAAGCTCACAAAGAAAACAAAGAGAGTTTCAAAGATGCCAAATGGGTACAAGAAAACTTGGCGTTTTCGGGTGAAGTTTTACTGGGACACCTCAGATACGGAACACACGGGCAGAACGAAATCGAAAACTGCCATCCGATGCTCAGACAAAGTAACTGGCGAAGTAGAAATTTAGTGGTCGCTGGGAACTTCAACATGACCAATGTAGAAGAACTCTTTGATAAACTGGTCTCGCTTGGGCAACATCCCAAAGAAGAAGTTGATACTGTGACAGTTATGGAAAAAATCGGACACTTTTTGGACGAAGAAAACCAACGCCAGTTTGAATTTCATAGACACACCTACGAAAACCCAGAATTGTCTGATGTCATAGAAGACAATATTGATTTGAAACGAGTACTCCAACGTTCTTGCCGAGATTTTGACGGCGGTTATGCCATGAGTGGAATCACGGGACATGGCTCTGCATTTGTAGTACGTGACCCTTCTGGAATTAGACCCGCCTACTGGTATGCCGACGATGAGGTTGTAGTAGTAGCCTCTGAGAAACAGGCAATAAAAACAAGTTTTGATTGTAATTACGAAGATATTCAAGAAATAAAACCTGGTCATGCCCTGATTATAGGTAAAAATGGTGAGTACGCCCAAAAGAAAATCCTTGACCCCCTCCCTAAACTTTCGTGTAGTTTTGAACGCATCTATTTCTCTCGTGGCTCAGATCCAGATATTTATGCAGAACGTAAAAAATTAGGTCGCTTAGTGATTCCTCAGATTTTGGAAGAAATTAATAATGACCTTAAAAATACCGTCTTTTCTTATATTCCGAATACTGCCGAAACTGCCTTCTTGGGTATGATTGATGGCTTGGAAGACCACCTCGCCCGTGAGCGTAAACAGGCAATAATGGAGGGAATTTTATTTGAAAAAGACTTAGAAGAACTATTAACTTTCCGTCCGAGGGTAGAGAAATTGATTTCTAAGAATGTGAAAGTCAGGACGTTTATCACCAACGATGGCGAACGAAACGAAATGGTAGCACAAGGTTATGACACCACTTATGAGGTTATCAAAAAAGGCGTTGATAGTGCCGTTTTGATTGATGATTCGATTGTGCGTGGAACAACTTTGGAAAAAGGAATTCTTGGACTTTTGGACAGATTACAACCCAAGAAAATTGTCATTGTTTCGTCTGCTCCACAGATTCGTTTTCCAGATTGTTACGGAATTGATATGTCAAAAATGAAAGATTTTGTGGCATTCAGAGCGGCATTAGAATTATTGGCAGAGCGAAATTTGGATCATATCATCGAGGAAACTCTGGAACGTTGTCAGGCTGCGATAGAAGAAAACACATCGCACCTCGAAAACTTTGTGAAAGCAATTTATGCACCGTTTCAAGACCAAGAGATTTCTGATAAAATTGCCCAAATGCTACGTCCAAAGGGTCTGAAGGCAGATTTTTCAGTAATTTATCAGACCGTAGAAAACCTAAATAAAGCCTGTCCGAATGATTTAGGAGACTGGTATTTTACAGGAAATTATCCAACACCAGGCGGAAATAGAGTAGTAAATAAAGCCTTCGTTAATTTCATGAAAGGTGTAGAAATAAGAGCGTATTAGATGCTCGGTTTAGTAAAGAAAAAGCCTGTGAGAACAAAAATCTCACAGGCTTTTTTTATTAGAAGTATATACATAATGTCGCAAGTCCAATTTTACTTGTTATGTATATATTTCCAATTAAAAATGTAGAATTATAGATTATCTAACTTTCTTTTTAAAATATTAAGTCTTCTTTTTTATTATTTTAAAATGTATATTTACTAATATTTCACAAATTTTAATATTAAAAGATATGTTAGTAGAGTTTAGTGTAGGAAATTTTTGCTCTTTTAAAGACATCCAAACGTTGAGTATGGTTGCTGCACCCATTTCTTCTAAGAATAAAGAATTGGATGAACAGAACACTTTTCAAGCTACGCCTAAATTACGCTTACTAAAAACAAAGGCTATTTACGGAGCAAATGGAAGCGGGAAAAGTAATTTGGTTCGAGCAATGATTGGATTTAATCTATTCATCATACATTCCTTACAGGAGGATGCTTCTAAATTTCGATTTCAGAATTCTTTTGTTTTTTCTACCGAATCAGAAAATCAACCTTCTTTTTTTCAAATTATTGTTATTGTCGAAGGCATTGTTTATCGCTATGGATATGAAACTAACAAAGAAGGCATTGTTTCAGAATGGCTTTTTGGAACACCTAACCAGAGAGAAGTTTACTATTTCAAGAGAGATGGACAAAGTTTAGATATAAATGATAAACATCTAAAGGGAGCAAAAAAAATACAAAATCTTTTGGGAGATTCATCTCCTATTTTTAAAAGTACATCTTTATTTCTTTCTGTACTTGCCTCATTGAATAATAAAGTTGCACTTGATTTAGATAATTATTTCAAAAAATTTATTGTTGATGCAACAAGTGTAGATATGGTTTCATTTGAAAAAGGGAAAAGAGAGATGTCAACTTCGATGTTTATTGATGGATTATTTAGGATTCAATCTATAAATCTGTTGAAATTTACAGACTCTGCGATTGAATCAATGGGTACAGCAGAAGTATCTAACAATGGGAAAAATGAGAAAGTAGTTATTTTCACGGGGAAAAAATTTGATAAGGAGCAGAATATAATCGAAGAGATACCACTTCCATTTTTCCAGTTCGTATCGGAAGGAACAAAAAAAGTATTTGATATTTCACCCCTAATTCATAATTCTTTAAGCAGACAAAGCCCTTTAGTTATCGACGAATTTGATTCAAAACTTCACCCCATTATCACTAAAAAAATTGTTGAACTTTATAATAAGAATGAAAATCAAGCCCAATTAATTTTTGTCACTCATGACACTAACTTATTGGATTACAGGCTATTACGGCGTGACCAAATCGCTTTTGTTGAAAAAGATAAATTCGGAGCGAGCCATTTATACGATTTAGTGGAGTTCAAAGGCGTTAGAAATGATGCTTCTTACGAGAAAGATTATTTGGATGGACGGTATGGTGCAATTCCATTTGTAGGAAATTTTGAGTCAATCTTCGCTAAATAATCTATGTCTGCAAAACCAACAAAAAAATCTGACCAACAAAAGGCTTGGGACAAAAAGCCTAATCCTTCAAAATACTCTCTCAGTAGCCGTAATATTGCCAAGAAATTCTTGTTGGTTTGTGAAGGACAAACCGAAGAAATTTATTTCAAAAGTTTTCCAGTATTATCTGCAACCGTGACTGCCAAAGGCACAGGACGAACTAAATTAGCTTTGGTGGAGAAGGCAAAAGAGTTGGCAAGAAAAGATAATTACGATGAAATCTGGTGTATTTTTGATATGGATGTTAGCTATGATAATCAAGAGAACCAACGGAATGACTTTAACAGTGCTATTTATCAAATCCAAAATGGGGACAAAAAATTTAAAGTAGCTTACTCCAATGATTGCTTTGAACTTTGGTTTTATTTACATTTTGACTATACAGACCAGAAAAATCATCGGAAATTTTACTATAAAAAACTACGTGAGTTTTGGAGTCTTAACTATGAAGAAAAAGGGAAAGAATTAAGTTTTTGTAAAACTATTTATACCAGATTACAAGAAGAAAATTGTTCGCAAGAAGAAGCAATCAAAAGAGCAGAAAAACTTTATCAATTTCAAAATGATAAGTTGCCTTGCAACCAAAATCCTGTGACAACAGTATTTGAATTAGTAAGAGAGTTGAATAAATATTTGAGAGGCTAAATACTACATAAATGAAGTAAAGTCCCTTACCTATTTACTGATACGGATTTTTTAAAGTTTTCTACACAATTTTGGCAAAGTTTTCGTTATATATTTGTAAAAAACCTCCTGATTTTACAAATCAAGCCAGTAATTCTGTAAGTATCAAACCCTTATGAATCAGTTTACTAAAAAATATGGAGTCTTATCCAATCGAAAAAAATCAGAAAAGGGTTCTCTGGTAGGGAATCTTTTTTCATTTCTAAGTAATTTTATGAATTCTAAACACTCTCCAGAAGAAAAACGTCGTCTTGAAAAAGTGATAAATAAATCTTATGATGTTATCGGTAAATCGGATTATATTAGTAGAGATTTAAGTTGGCTAAAATTTGATGAAAGGGTACTCGACCAAGCCCGTGACGAACGCCGTAATATTTTTGACCGTCTGAAATTTTTAGCTATTACATCCTCTAACTTAGACGAGTTTTTTACCATCAGAATTGGTTCGCTGTACAACTATATTGATTATGGCAAAGAACGCCATGATTATTCTGGACTCAGAGAAGCTCCTTTCCGAAAAACCCTCATGGCTGCCTCACAGGCATTTGTACAAGAAAAAGATAGACTTTTTACGGAAGACATTGCTCCACATTTTGCAGCAAATGGTTTACAAATCGCCAAGTTTGATGATTTATTAAGCCAAGAAGCAGAACGTGTCTCTGATTATTTTAACCGTACAATTTATCCGATGCTAACACCAATGGTTTTTGACCAAACGCATACTTTTCCGAGTTTGCTGGCAAAAACGCTTATCTTCGGAGTAGTCACAAGGGCTTCACATTTTGAAGAAAATCTAATCGAAACTCCACTAAAAGGAGATGTACGTAAAATTAGTTTTGTACAAATTCCACAAAATCTGAGTCGCTTTTATATTTTTGAAAGAGAAGACGAAATTGTCTTTTTACCAATTGAAGAAATTATTCGTCATGAAATCTGGAAACTCTACAAAAATGTAGAAATCGAAAATGTCTCTTTGTTCAGAATTACTCGGAATGGAGATTTTGATATGGTAGAACATGAAGATTCAGAAACAGATTTTATTGACGAAATCAAGAAAAAAATCAAAGACCGTCGTTTGGGGCGTGTCACGAGGGTAGAAGTTGAGGCAGGATATTCGGATTATATGATGGATTCGATGCTGAAACGCTGGAAGTTGGAAAAAGATACGATTTTTGCCAGTAAAACGATGTTAGATTTTACCGCTTTTTGGCAAATAATCAAGCATCCAGAATTCCGTTCAAAACAAGTTATTCAGCACCAAGCTGTGCCTGCTTTGAATATGACTTCTGTGAAAGTGGATGATATTTTTGAAACCATCAAACAGGGCGATATTCTGTTGCATCATCCTTACAATAATTTTGAACCTGTTTTGCAATTGCTGGAACAATCGGCAGAAGACCCTAATGTTTTAGCCATAAAAATTACTTTATATCGGATTTCAAAAAATTCTCGAATTGCCGAAGCCCTACTCAGAGCTGCCGAAAATGGCAAACACGTTTCGGTTTTGTTTGAGGTGAAGGCTCGTTTCGATGAAGAAAATAACATCCGTGAAGCCCAACGGCTCTCGAAGGCAGGTTGCTTTGTGATTTATGGAATTCCTGGACTGAAAACCCATACAAAATTATTGCAAGTCATTCGTAATGAGGGAGATAACGTTGTGAGTTATGCTCATTTATCTTCTGGAAATTACAATGAGGATACGGCAAAACTTTATACAGATATTGGTTTATTGACTACCGACGACGGCTTGACAAGGGATATTTCTGAGTTTTTTAATGTAGTCACGGGGCATTCTCAGCCGTACAGCTATCAGCATTTGATTACTGCACCGAGGGAAATGCGACCAAAACTCATTGAGATGATTCAGCAAGAAGCACGTAATGCAGAAAAGGGATTGCCAAGTGGAATTTGTATTAAAATTAATTCTCTACAAGATAAAAAAATCATTGACGAATTGTACAAAGCCTCACAGGCTGGCGTGTCTATTCGTCTGATTGTGAGAGGAATATGTTGTCTAAGACCACAGCGAAAAGGACTTTCAGATAATATTACGGTGCGTTCTATTGTGGGTGATTTCTTGGAACATACCCGTATTTTTTACTTTCATAATGCTGGAATTCCAAAAATTTATGGAGGCTCGGCAGATGTAATGGTACGAAGTTTTGATAGACGAATTGAGTCACTTTTTGAGTTTATCAAGCCAAAGGTTCGTCAACAAGTAATTCATATTTTGTGGGCAAATCTTCAAGACAATATTAATACTTATGAAATGCAAGAAGATGGCTCGTTTGTCCATTGTTCTTCTCCGAAAGAATGTGGCGAACCACCTTTCAATATTCATGAAGTATTTTTCAGCGTAACAGAAAGAGAAGTCATGTCTGCAAAATTATTTGAAGATACTGGTAATCAAATAGTTGTGAATAGTCATGAGGTCGTAGATATAAGGTCGTAGGTATTTTGAGTAGGCATGAGATGAAATTTCATTATTCTTAAAGAAATCTAAATCTATGAAAATACCTACGACCTAAAAACTCCTACCTTCTAAAAAAAACCTTAGGAACTACTACCTCATACCTAAATGTCTCCTATCTTTAGGAGTTTTTTTCATATTCATATTCATACCACAACATTCATGGAAAGATTTACTGGACTGCTTGGGATTATTCTGATTTTAGGAATTGCTTACTTGATGTCAAACAATAAAAAAGCGATTAATTTCCGTACTGTCGGAGTTGGTCTGGCTTTACAGTTTGCTTTAGGAGTTTTTATTCTAAGAACTTCAATCGGAAAAACTGTTTTTTATACTATTGGGCAATGGGTTACAAAAATTATTAACTTTTCGGACGAAGGAGCAAAATTTGTCTTTGGTCCTTTGGCACAAAATGCTTTGGTAGCAAAGGCTTTCGGGTTCTTCTTGCCAGATGGTTCTGTGAATGCAGGGGCAGGGTTCATTTTCTTTTTCAAGATTATCCCGACCATCATTTTTGTGGCGGTTTTAGTAAATATTTTCTACCATTTAGGAATCATCCAAGTCATTATTCGTTGGTTGGCAAAAGGGATGAAGTTGCTTATGGGCGTAAGTGGGGCAGAAGCACTTTCTAATATTTCGAGTGCTTTTGTGGGGCAAGTAGAGGCTCAGATTATGATAAAACCCTACTTGAAAGGCATGACACTTTCTGAGTTAACTGCCTCAATGTCTGGAAGTTATGCTTGTATTGCAGGGGGCGTAATGGCAACTTATATTCAGTTCGGAGTAGCTGCCGAATACCTTATTGCTGCCAGTATTATGGCTGCTCCAGGGGCTTTGGCGATTGCCAAAATTATTTATCCAGAAACTGAAGAATCTGAAACCAAAGGGACGGTTAAATTAGAAGTCAAGAAAGAATATACTAATTTAATTGACGCCATTTCAGCAGGATGTAGCGACGGACTTAAAGTAGGAATGAATGTATTGGCAATGTTGATTGGTTTCCTGGCATTAATTGCCCTTATCAACTTTCTGTTTAGTAAAATCGGTGGTGTATTCAATTATGCAGAATTAAGTTTAGATACCATTTTGGGTTATTTATTCTCAGGATTTGCATGGTGTATGGGCGTACCCAAAGAGGAAATTGTACAAGCAGGCTCATTAATGGGGACAAAATTAGCCGCCAACGAATTTGTGGCATATTTGAAACTTTCGCCCATGATTCAGTCGCACGCACTTTCACCCAAAACGATTGCCATTGTAAGTTTTGCCCTTTGCGGATTTGCTAATTTTGGTTCATTAGGAATTCAAATTGGTGGAATTAGTGCCTTAGAGCCAAGCCGTAGAGCAGACCTAACAAAAGTAGCCGTTCGTGCTTTGATTGCAGGAACATTAGCAAGTTATATGTCGGCAACCATTGCAGGGATATTGTTTTAGGGAGAAACATAACTAAATTTTTACCACAAAAAGATGAAAAACGGAATCCAGAGGATTCTTGCTTTTCATCTTTTTTGTTTTCTAAGAGCAGTATATTAAATTTGTAAATATCTGATTTTCAAACACTTAATTAATATTTCACTTTAATCCATGAAGAAATTTATCCTATTGTCACTTCTTTTTTTTGCTTATAAACCTACTCAAGCTCAACGATTTTTTTCGGTAGTTTTCAATAAACTTCCTCAAGATTTACAATTGTTTCCTCGTGACCAAAATAATGAGGCTATTGTTCCCATTGAAGGAGTTCTTGAAGAAAAAGACTGGTCATATATGTCTGTGCAGGTTTTCAGAAATAATACATTAATCAAATATCAGAAAAATGATTTTGTCTATAATGCTGCTGGAAAAGCTCCTTTTGCTTTCAAAGACCTAAAAATCAAAGCTGAATTAGCACTCTATGATTTTAAAATTTATGCCGTAAAAGGTACAGATTCGCTTTTGATTGTACATAGAAAAAAGATTGTTGCAGGAGATGTCTATGTAATCAGTGGGCAATCAAATTCGACAGCTTTTTTCAATGAAAAAACTACTAATGAATTTTGCCGAACTTTTGGAAAAATTACTGCAAACTTCAATAACAGTAATAATTATAATCCTGCCGATACCCTTTGGGCGTATTCAAATCAAGACCCGTATTTTACGGGCGTTGGGACATTGGGTTTTCAGTTTCAGAAAGGAATTACCGAAAAAAGTGGTGTGCCAACTTGTGTAATTAATGGTGGTTTTAACTTCTCAAATTTGGCTTCTCATGTTGTTCGTACTGCCTCAAATCCTGCAGATTTGAGCAACGGTTATGGACGAATGATTTATCGAATTCAGAAAGCTGGCTTGCAAAAATCTGTTAAAGCACTGATTTTCAGGCAGGGAGAAAGTGAGGCTTATGGTGAGATTGGAGATTGGGAGGGTAATTTTGATAAATATTACAAAAACATTAAAACGGATTTACCAAACATTAAAAAACTCTATGTCTATCAGATTGATATTATCTCGTACCCAAGAATTTATGCTGCAACCATCAGAGACTACCAACGACGACTCCCTGAAATTTACCCAGACATCAGCAATTTGGCAACTGTGGGTACAAAAGGATTCGATGGCTTGCACTATACGCCAGAGGGTTACACACAAAATGCCCAAGAGTTGCAACGGTTAGTAGAGCGAGATTTTTATGCTTCAAAAGACACTCTGGGGATAAATTCTCCTAACCTGAGAAAGGCGTTCTTCAATACTACTAAAACTGAAATTACCCTTACTTTTGACCCTGACCAAAAAGTTATTTGGAACGATGTTCTCAGTAAAAACGGAAGTAATTTTAACCTGTCAGACTATATTTATTTGAATGATTTTGCGGAAGTTAAGTCTGCACAAGCCGATGGCAATAGAATTAATCTGAAACTTAAAAGGGCTTCAACTGCTACAAATATTTCGTATTTGCCCAATTTTGTTCCTGAAAATACCCTTTTGTTCCCATACACAGGTCCGTACATTACGAATCAGAAAGGAATGAGAGCTTTTAGTTTTTTTGAAGTGGGTCTCGGGCAAAGTTTAGCCAAAACAACACTGACATCTTCGCTTGCTTTTGGACCTAAAATTCAACTTAATTGGGATGCCATCGCTAATGTTGATTATTATTTATTGGAAAAAAAATCAACCAAAGATTCAACCTTTACCTCCATAATTGTAAACAAAAATTTATTGGCTTTCACTGATACCAACGTTGTCACTTCAACAGAATATCAATACAGAATCAGGGGCATAAATTCAAAAGTTGAGTCTGATTTTACCAGTACGAATATTACAACGCCCAATCCTTTATCGACCCCAGTTTTAGCAGGAAATCCAACTTATTTTGATGCCATAAAATTGACGTGGGCAGCTATTCCGAACGCTACAAAATATGTATTAGAAAAGAAGAATGGGACTAAATTTGATGTGGTTGCTAATCTCACGAACCAGTTAGAATTCAGCGAAAAAGACTTACTTCCCAACACAAATTATATTTACAGAATTAAGGCTGAAAATACTCTTTTAGGTTCGTCATATACGACCGTTGAAGTGAAAACTCCTGCCTTATTATCAACGCCAGAATTAACCTCTGTTGCAACTTATTATAACGCTACAAAAATCAATTGGAAGCCCGTTGCGGGGATAGCATTTTATATTTTAGAAAGACAAAGTGCAGGTGAAACAACATTCAAAGAAGTAGGAAAACTGCTTTCGACAGCTACTGAATTTTTAGACAAGTCATTGAAAGACAATGTGTTATATACCTATCGACTAAAAGCATTTGGTAACTTAACAGAATCTTTATTTGCGCTGAATAGTGTAAAAACTCCTGCAATTTTAGCTACGCCACAGGTGTCTGCACAACCGACCTACAATAATGCAGGAGTGGTAAAGTGGCAAGCCGTTCCGAACGCCACAAGCTATACCATTGACCGAAAAATTGGAGGAGAAACGGATTTTACTTTTTATAAAGAAATACCAACTAATGAGCTGATAGAGAAGGATTTAAAGGTAAATACATCATACAGTTATCGGGTAAAGGCTTTTAGTAATTTGTCTGAATCAGTAGAAAATGGTATTGCAACTTTTGCTACACCAGACTATTTGCCAACGCCTCAAATGACAGCTTCAAATATCACTCATGAATCCCTAAAGTTATCTTGGGCTGGCAATAATCTCTCAAAACGGTTTGTGATTTCGAGAAAACTAAAAGATGAGACCGAGTTCAAAAAAATAACTGAAGTTCAGACCAATGAATTTATAGATTCAGGATTGAAAGAAATCACATCTTACAACTATCAAATCCAAGCATTTGGCGATTTATCAGAGTCTTTCATAGGCACTCAGGAAGCAACAACTTTAATGATTTTAGCGAATGAGGAAGGTACGAATTTTAGCTTAAAAATTACACCAAACCCTGCCACAGAAAACGTAAGTGTCTCATTACCAGATAATTTTGACGGAGAACTCCAAGTCAATGATATTTTGGGAAAAACAATTTTTTCAGAGAAAATTAAAAATAAAACGCTTTTTTTATTCAAAGTTTCAGGCTTAAAGAAAGGAGTATATTTAATAATTTTGAAATCGAATAAAGGCAATGGTTTTGGAAAATTGATAGTGGAATAAATCTGCACAAGAAATGCTTGAGTAAAATTTTAGCAGTCTATTTAATTGTACTATTCTAATACTCAATTTATGGTAGCAAAAACGACCTTTTCAGGAAATATTAATACTTTCGTAACCCATTAAATTCAGTATAATTTCAGAAGAGCAAACCTTTTTCTTGATAAAACCAATAATTTAAGACAAAGAGTATTATTTATAAACTATTGAAAATCAGATATTTAAAAATATTTTTGTAATTATATTTGAAAATGTAAAATTAAATATTCAACTTTGTTGTAAGAAAAATAAAATTAAACAATGCCAGTAACAAATCAAGACATATTAGTAAAATCTTATGAAGTCGCTATCAGTAGCGGGTGTTTTACTCATGCGGTTTATTGTACTATTTTTGATTGAGTTCAAAACAATCAAGGAAAATTACAATAACCCGACATCGAAAGTGTTGGGTTTTTTATTGTCTTTAAAATTAAAAGTTAAATAATCATGGTACTATCAATTTCATACCCAAAAATTACTGTATCGTTACTCGCAATCATGTTGTGGAGTAGCCAGGGAGACGTACGCAGTAATGGCGTTAGAACGTCGGCAAGATGTGTAAGCGATAAGCAATTAGTGGAGGCATTAGAACGAGGAGCGGGTGCTTTTGGAGGAACAATGAATGAGAGAGTCAGGGAGATAAAAATATGATTTTGTTTAAAGCGAAAATCTAAAAATATCAACCCGACTCGTGTAAGAATGAGTCGGGTTTTTTATTGATTTTACAGTAAAAAATAGCGTAAAATAATGTTGAAAAAACAGTGTAATTCAAGCAAAAAAATCAATATTTTTTCTTTGAAAAGTCACTAAAATTTTGTATCTTGTAGTATGGTTTAAGAACCCCTATTTGTCAAAATCTATCTATTTTTTCAACCTACAAAACGTTATACATGATAGTAACAACCGATTTATTTCAACACCAATTTTTTCTTCAAATTACCCCAACGTATATGCTATCAAGTTTTTATTTTCTCACAGAGAATCTCATGTAGCTTCTTGTTCAATTTTTCGTGTTTTTAGCTTTCTTAATGTTTTTTCAAATTAAGAAAACAGGTAGATTATGCCCTTTACGTAACGTATAGGAGATTTTTCTCTGCGGTATTACTTAAATACTGCCTTACACAAAAAATTATAGACAAGCCACATAACGCCCACAGATAGCCCCGCCATGGGCTTCCATTTAGGATTTTACCAAAATTCCGAAAGGGGAAAACTATGCCCAAACACCAAGAAAAACAATTTAAAACCTACAAATATGCTCAAATACCGACCGTTAATTTCACCTGATGAATTGGCAAAATTCGCTCAATTGTATTTTAGGCTTTCTGGCAATCAGGTTTCGCCAGAATACCTTTCACAAACATCTGCAAAAGCAATTGTTTTTTACAAAAAAAAACGACCAGATGACTGGCTCGGAGGCTTTGTAATCAATGAGGGTAATGAAGGCGGGGTTATGAGGTATTTGGAGATTTTTTCTGAAGACAAAAGGGAAGAAATGCTATGTAATTTAGGCGTATCAGAAAACGATATGGTAGAAATTACTTGCTTCTTTCTAAGGAGAAAACTGTCTAAAATAAACCGAATATTTATTCTTTGTATATCAGCTTTCTTAGCTTGTATGAGGAGAAAGAGAATGGTTTTAGGAGCAAGTTTTTTGCCAAAATTTAGTAATAAACTTGGGAAAATTTTTGTTGAAAAAACCATCTTTGATGACACAATAAATAATGTGAGTGGCAAATTGAAAATATTTTATTTTCACCGAAAAGAAATTTTTTCAATAATGCTCCGAATCATGCTTGTAAGCTATTAAATGTGAGGGTCTTTACAGTAGCCCCTCCATTTTCAAATATTTAGCTACATCAATAGCTTTTTCAAATTTTACATTGTAAACTCTTTCGGTTTTTTCTAAAATCCTCCTATTAAGGGTATAAACCGTATTTTTCTCAATTTTGAATGCTTTGGCTATTTCGATAGCCGAAGTATCATTTTGAGCATAACGTTTTAAAATTCTAATTTCTTGAGTACTAAAAGGGTTTGTTGTACTTTTTGTAGCAAATTTTTCTTGGGCTTTACCCTTTATACTTTCTTCAAATTTTAAATCTCTACTGTTGCCTTCTATAATTCTTGGGGCTGCCATTCCTTGTAAATCCTGAGTTTCGTCAAACTCAGAAATAATCACGAAATCATTCAAATATGAAGTTATTACTCGTCTTCCAGTTTTTTCTTGTGAAATAGAAAATACAGAAAAAGTTCTTTTACAAAATAGATATTCTCCTCGGCTATTTCTTAGTGGAATCTGAGTAATATATTTTTTATTAAATGTCAGTTCAAAGTCATCGCTATTAGCAACTTCAAAAGACGTTGCTGCCATCAAAATTAAATGTTGAACAAACTGTGGATGAATAGCTTGAAAATAATTTTTGAGAGAGAATATTTCATTGGGAATCCCCAACCATTCTGAGATACCAATTGCGTGCGTGAGTTTCTTACCAACCAAATCTACTACAAAGGCGAAACGTTCTTCGCCCATTGCAACTGCATCAGCTATAAGTTGTAGTTCCTTTTCATCTTTCTGAGCAATTACTTCAAGTCCATCTCTTTCAAAGAGGGTATCCATAATTTCTGAGGCTTTCTCGAACATTTTTTATCAGATTTTGGTGATTTGTCATTAGGCTAAGTACAAATTATGTTTCGGGCTTTGCTGAACTTTGTCGAAGAAATCAGAAACATCTATTTATCTTAAATTTATCTGTTACACTTATTTGCGTATAGTTTAATCGTTATTCTTGGTTCTCCACAATACACTGCGTCTTATAAAACTCTAAAAACGAAATTTAGTCCAATTAGTGTTCTATGCTCATTTTTACTTTCTCTAAAGATAGTAAAGAAAATAAAAACTAAGAAATTCCGAAGGCTATAACCCTCAAAAGTTATAAATCTTGGGATGTATGTTGCTACCCTTTTAATTCCCAGTAAAGGGGGCTACAAAGGCTCGGTCGTCTATACCAACGAGTCTTTGTAGCCCCTGCTTTGCTGGGAATTTTATGATAAAACCGTCTTTGTCACTTCCTGAAAATTCATTCCATCAAAAGTCCCCGAAGACATCAATAGAAGATTAGTATCTGTCCAAGTTTGATTTTTTAGGAATGCTACCAAGTCATCTTTTTGATTGAAAACTAATAAATTTTTATTTTCAAAATTTCGTTGAATGTCTTCGGCAGAAATTGGAGGCAATTTTTTGTGTTCTAAAGTATGCGGACTGAAATACACTACGGCAATATCGGCGGCGTTTAGTTTTTCGGCATATTGGGGAAGGAAATCTTTGTTCAGACTACTAAAAGTATGCAGTTCTAAACAAGCAATCAAACGGCGTTTCGGAAACTGTGATTTCACCGCTTTGGTAGTTGCTTCTACTTTTGAAGGAGCATGGGCAAAATCTTTGTAAACCACTGAAGATGAGTCCTCTCCGAGTAATTCCAACCGCTTTGCTGCCCCTTTAAATGACCCAATGGCTTCATAAAAAGCCTCATCATCAATACCGATTTGTGCTAAAACTGCCTTTGCACCACTCAGGTTTTTCATGTTATGTTCACCAAAAACCTCTACTTCAATTTCTTGTTTTGAAGGTGTCTGTAAATACGTTATGCCACCAATAATTTTGTGCGGATGTGCCAAATAAGCAACGCTTTGAATACCTACCCGTTCTTGTTTGCCGATGATGTCAACTAAATCGTCGGTTTCGTCATAAATCAAAGTCCCAGATTTTGGCAAACCTTCTGCTAAAAGCTCAAATTGGCGTTCATAGTCTTCAAAAGTTTTGAAAACATTGATATGATCCCAAGCAATTCCAGAAATCAATGCTACGTGGGGATGATAATGTAAAAATTTTGGTCGGCGGTCAATTGGAGAAGATAAATATTCATCACCCTCAATCACAATCACTGGTTCGTCCGAAAGACTCGCCATCGTATCAAAACCTTCGATTCTTGCCCCAACCATGTAATCAAACTTACGATTATGGTATTTCAAAACATGGAGAATCATCGACGTGATAGTAGTCTTCCCGTGACTGCCAGCAATGACAACCCTCTGTTTATTAGTACTTTGCGAATAAATGTATGATGGATATGATTCAATCCTGATGCCTAATGCTTGGGCTTTCAGCAACTCAGGATTGTCTGCTCGTGCGTGCATACCCAAGATAACACAGTCTAAATCGGCAGTAATTTTTTCTGGAAACCAACCGATTGCAGCAGGAAGCAAACCTTTTTCAGCAAGAAGTGTGCGTGACGGCTCATAAATTTCATCGTCAGAACCCGTGACGATATTTCCATTATTATGTGAATCAATTGCCAAATTGTGCATGGCGGCTCCGCCAATGGCGATGAAATGAATTTTTTGCATAGTTTGTAAATAATCTAAACGAAGGTCTGGATTTTGTAAAATTCCAAGATTAAGTAACTGATAATGAACACATTTTGTAAGATTTTTTTATCATTACAAAAATGTCTCTAAGTCTTTGACAATCAAAGTGATATATTAATTTTTGAAGAACTAATATAAATCAAAATTATTTACTTGCAAAGGTCATACTTTTATTGCATTTTTGCACGCTTTTTGAAGGAATGGTTTATTTCAAATTAAAGCTATTTAAACTTTCTCTTTCGTCTAAAATGGACTCTTTTTAAATCCAGTATTCTGAAATTCTTTCAATGTAGCTCTGCAATATGTCAAGAATTTCAGAATACTGACTCTAAAAATAGCCTAATTTTACAACAAAACAGAAAGTTTAAATAGCTTCTGACAAAAATTTTCAACTAAAAAAACAATTTATGCTTTTTAGCTTAGGATGAAAAACTATATTGACCTGATTGACCAGACGATTGAATTCCCAACGTTGGAATTCAACATCGACCATGATAATGAACTGTTGTTCAATAATGTTCCTTTGATGGACATTATCAAACAATACGGTACACCTCTAAAGATAACGTATCTTCCAAAAATAGGTGAACATATCGAAAATGCGAAGCGTCTGTTCAAGAACGCCATCAAAAAATACAATTACAAAGGAAATTACACTTATTGTTATTGTACAAAATCTTCTCATTTCAGATTTATTGTCGAAGAAGTCCTGAGCCACAATGTTCACCTCGAAACTTCCTCTGCTTTTGATATTCCCATCATTCGTGAATTATACACAGAAGGAAAGGTTTCTAAATCAACATATATTTTGTGTAATGGCTACAAATTGCCACTTTATACTCAGTATATCAGCGAGTTAATCAACGACGGTTTCAACTGTATTCCGATTTTGGATAACTTGAAAGAGATTGATTTTTATGATAAAAGCGTTACCGCCGATACCGTAAATTTGGGTATCAGAATTGCCACAGACGAAGAACCAGACTTTGCTTTTTATACTTCTCGTTTGGGACTTAGGTATTCGGACGTAATGGAATTGTACAAAAATAAGATACAGGGGAGTTCTCGGTATAAATTAAAAATGTTACATTTCTTTATCAATACAGGCATTAAAGATAGTGCCTATTATTGGTCTGAACTAAGCCGTTTCATTTACAAATATTGTGACATGAAAAAGGTGTGTCCAGAATTAGATTCGATTGATTTGGGTGGAGGTTTACCGATTCAAACTTCTTTGCAGTTTAACTATGATTATCAGTCAATGATTGATGAAATCGTGGAATCAATTGCATGGATTTGTAATAAAAATAATGTGCCAGTACCCAATATTTTTACAGAATTTGGTTCTTATACGGTAGGCGAAAGTGGAGCAGTTTTGTACGAAATCATAGACCAGAAGTTACAGAATGACAAGGAGTTATGGTATATGATTGATGGTTCTTTCATTACGCAATTACCAGATTCTTGGGGTATGAACCAAAAATATATCATGTTGCCCGTAAATAATTGGGGTTTGCCTTACCAGAAAGTAAATTTGGGTGGATTAACTTGTGATTCGATGGATTTCTACAATACCGAAGCCCATAGTTCAGATTTGTATTTGCCTGTTTTTGAAGAAGGAGAAGAACGCCAATACGTTGGGTTTTTCCATACAGGTGCGTATCAGGAATCTTTAGGAGGTTACGGTGGTGTTCAACATTGTTTGATTCCCGCACCAAAACACGTTTTGGTTGACCGCCTGGAAGATGGTACAATTACAACTCAACTTTTTGCAGCAGAACAAGAACAATCTCCGATGCTCCACATTTTGGGTTATGGCAAAGACGTTGCCCCGAAAGAAGAACCAAAAGAGTTAGAAATTACACAAGCAGAAATGGAAATCATTGATAATCTGTCACTTGTGGAACAATAATTGTAGAATATTTTCGTAAATGTTCTGAGCTTTGAGCAACGAAATGTGATTTATGAATAGCAAAAATAGATTTATAGCTTAAAATAATCATTACAACCACAGATTAAAACCTGTAAATATCATCATTCCCATGAAAAAGACAACAATTGTATTAGGCTTGTTAGCTACTTTAGCATTAGCTTCATGTGCAAAAAAAAATCAGTGTCCTGCTTACGGACGTACCAGTATTGATAATCCTGCTGCTGTAAAAGGTAGAGGGTAGGTTTTTTCGATGTTCGTTGCTCGTTTTTCGATGTTTGTTTCGGTGTTCGATTCTCGATGTTCGATGTTCGGAGACTGTCATTGCCTAACATCGAAAAACGAGCAACGAGAATCGAAAATTACACTTTCTTCGCTGGATTGCCGAAGACTGTTTCTTTGGCTTTAACGTTTTCTACCACAACAGAACCAGCTCCGATTCTTGCCCCTTTTCCAACTTTTACTCCAGCAACAATCGTAGCTCCTGAGCCTACAAAAACATTGTCTTCAAGTGAGGCACCTGCCCCAATAATGCTCCCTGCCCCAATTTGAACAAAATCTCCCATACTTGCATCGTACTCAACAACAGCACGGCTATGAATAAGGCAATGATTACCTACCTCTGCACGAGCATTGATAATTGCACCCGCTGCAACCAAATTTCCATGACCAATCACTGCCATTGTTGAAACCACCGCTTGGTCATGAATAGCATTTACAGGCATAACCTTCCGTACCTCATGCAACATTTCTACGGCATTTTTTCTCAGTTCCAGTTCATCTAATGCCACAAAAGCCTCACATTTTTTACCAATTAATTTCGTAAAACCTTCATCTTCTGTTGCACCCAAAACGGCAACATCATCAATTTCGGTGTTATGAAGTTCTTCTTTGTCATCCAAAAAGCAATAAACTGTTACATTATTTCGCTTAAAAATATCTAAAGCCACCGCACCTAAGCCACCTGCACCAAAAATTATTACTGGATTTTCCATTATTTTATGATTCTTCCTTTTTCTATTTTATAAATTATTTGACCATTTTTTACTAACTGAATATTCCCTTTTGCCCCCAAAACAATGCCATCTTCGGCAATGATTTCCATGCCCGTTGCGTCAATTTCGTCTGTGCCATAAAAGACCGACATATCACCAATTTCTTCAATTTCACCTTCATTCGTAAAAGAATCACCGCCCTTGATTGGCTTTTCTTCTCGGTTAATGGCAATGTCAACTTTGTACGATATTTCCCCTTTTTTCAGCGTCGCATTTCTAATAATTATATCAAAAATTGACTTACTATTCAATGGTAAATTGTTGTATTCTGTAAGCTCTTCTTTTTGATACAATTTTTCTGCAATTGACTGAAAACCAGTGAGTAAGGAAACAAAATTCAATTTGCGGATATACATTTTTTCAGGGTCATTTTTATATCCGCCAGACTCTACTAAAATCAAACTTGTTCCCCATTTTTGGATATTGTCACCAAAGGCACGAGGTTCAAAATCAGAAGTCCATCTACCTACACTTTTCGGAATAAATTGCTGCATATTACGGTTCATTCCTACAATAACCTGAGCCGCTTTTTTACGAGTATCATTAAAATTTTGAGCCTGATCATAAGCCGTTGCCAAGTAAGATATTGTTGCCAAATGCCCCGTTTCTCCTGCCGAATATCTACGCATTTTGTCATGAAGATTAAAACCAAAATCTGGCATGATGCTCTGTTGCATATTTTTCAAGAATCTACCTTCGGGGGTTTGCAGGGCAAGAGCGTCTCGGTTCATATCAATTCCCAAAGATGTGTATCTGCTCCAGGCTTCAGCACCATCTGGATTCAACATCGGAATTATGTAAAAAGTGCAATTTTCTAATAATTCTTTTCTCAGGAAATCTAAGCCATCTTTTGCTTGAAAAAAGTTGATAATATCGAACAAAGCCATAGTTGCTGTGGATTCGTCTCCGTGCATCTGCGACCATAACATTACCTTGGTTTTTCCTTTGCCACACTTAATTAAAAAGACATCTCTTCCCTCGCTCGATTGTGTGCCAAGACTGACTTCAAACATAGGATTTTGCTTAATCTTTTCAATTAATTCCAAGACTATTTTATGTCCAAAACGTCTTTTGGTAATCAGTTTTTCTTGATATAGCACATGGGAATCATGGAGTTTTTGACCTAAACCCTGAGCGTTAAGTTCTGATAATGAATTCATTATAAAAAATAGTAATAGAAGATGCCTCTTCATTTTTTTACGTTTTTGTTGAAAATGTTTTTTGTTAAAATTACAAAAGTTTTGATACCATTATCCCAGCCCAAGTTGCAACGATACAAAGGATTACATTGAGCAAAATATTCAATATCGCTTCCAGATTTCTATTGGTAAGAATCAGTTGTAAAGTGTCATTTGAAAAGGTTGAAAATGTACTAAAACCACCACAAAAACCTATAGCAATTAGAGCTTTATAGTGTGGATTAATGAGAATTTTATTGCCTGAAAAACCTAAAAATAATCCTAAAATTAAACTTGCTATAATATTCACGCCCAATGTTCCAAAAGGGAAAGATTTCAAGATATTGTCTTGAATATATTTGCTCAGAAAGAAGCGTGTTAAACTCCCAATTCCACCACCAATAAAGATTAAAAAAAACTGCATCCTCTTGAATTAAAAATTAGAAATTAAGAATTAAAAATGGTTGAACCATGAAATAGCGTGTAATAATTTAAACTTAGAGGAATAGAGATTTAGAGTTATTTTTCGGAAGTATGTACATAGTTCCGTTACCTTTTCGCCTCTTCTCTAAACCTCTGCAATCTCTAAGTTTTATTTGGGCTACACTTAATTTTCTACCATAAAGTTACGAATTTCAAATTTGAATAGGCAGTATTTCAAATTTTCGTGCTGGAAAATGCAATTATCATACTTCTATCATACATTTGAGAAAAAATAACTGAATCAATAAAATAATATGCAAAATCAATTTGAAGGAAAAGTGGCTCTCGTGACGGGGGCAGCATCTGGTTTAGGCAAAGCAACCGCCATCATGTTTGCGGCTCGTGGAGCTAAAGTTGTAGTCTCTGATATGAGTATAGAAGCAGGCGAACAAGTAGTGGCAGACATCAATGCCAAAGGTGGTGAAGCCATTTTTGTAGCTTGTAATGTAACCAAAGAAGAAGAAGTTAATGCTCTGGTTTCCAAGACAGTAGCTCATTTTGGGAGATTAGATTATGGGATAAACAACGCTGGTATTGGTGGACTATGGACACAAACACACAAGTACCCAACAGATAATTTCGAGCAGGTGATGGCGGTAAATTCAACGGGAGTTTTCTTTTGTATGCGTGCCGAAATTCAGCAAATGTTGGCACAAGGATTTGGGTCAATTGTCAATGTTTCTTCGGTTTCTGGCTTGGTGGGTTTCCCGAATAATTTGGCTTATGCAACCAGTAAACACGCTGTAATTGGACTCACAAAAACAGCAGCTTTGGAATACGCAAAAAAAGGAATTCGTGTCAATGCCGTTTGCCCAGTCTTCACGATTACGCCTTTGGTAGAAGGAATGTTTGAATTTATTGGGGATTTCAAAGATAAGTTAGAGGCTTCTATTCCGATGAAACGATTTGGACAACCAGACGAAGTAGCCGAGACAATTGTCTGGTTATCGTCTGATGCCGCTTCATTTATCACAGGTCATGCAATGCCAATTGATGGCGGAATGGTGGCATCGTAAATATAATTGTAGAAGTTTGAATTGTTGAATTGTAGCTGTGCAGATACTTCTACAATTCAAACTTCAAAACCTATAATCTACACAATTTTTCTCCAGCTTTTTCTAAAGTTTCGTCGTCTTTGGCGAAACAAAATCTTAGCGTTTTGTAATCATTTTTTTGATGATAAAATACCGAAACTGGTATCGTTGCAACGCCTATTTCTTTTGTCAGTCTGACGGCTAAATCGTAGTCATTTTCTTCTGTAATCTTCTGATAGTTAACACACTGGAAAAAACTTCCCTGTGCAGGTGTGTAGGTAAAACGGGAAGATTTTATACAATCTAAAAATTTATTCCGCTTGGTTTCATAAAAATCAGGAATCGACAAATAATTATCTGGCTCTTTCAAAAAATCTGCGAAGGCGTACTGAATTGGCGTAACCACACTAAACGTTAACCATTGGTGAACTTTCCGAAACTCATCTGTTAGTAGTTTCGGAGCGAGGCAATATCCAACCTTCCAACCAGTCACATGAAAAGTTTTCCCGAAAGAACCACAGATAAATGTTCGTTCTCGTAATGCTGGATGGCGGCACAGTGACCAATGTTCGTTTCCGTCAAAAATAATATGTTCGTAAACTTCATCCGAAATCAAGAAGATATTGGTGTCTCTCACAATTTCAGCCAGTTGATTAAGGTCTTCTTTTGATAAAACTGTCCCCGTCGGATTGTGCGGAGTATTCAACATAATTGCTTTTGTGCGTTCCGTAATTTTAGACTTAACTATCTGCCAATCAATCTGATACGAATTTTCTGGCGTAAGCGTTACATACACGGGCGTACCTCCGTTCAGGGTAATTACTGGGGCGTAAGAATCGTAATTGGGTTCTAATAAAATGACTTCATCACCCTGATGGACGATTGCCGTTAGGGCAGCATAAAGGGCTTCGGTTGCTCCAGAAACTACTGTAACTTCGGTATCTGGGTTGTACGAAACTCCATAAAGTTCTTGATTTTTTTGGGCAATAATTTCTCGGAGAGGCTGAATTCCTGCCATTGGGGCATACTGATTCATGCCTTTTTGGAGGTAAAAATTAACCAATTCCGTAAGTTTGGGTGAACAGTTAAAGCTGGGAAAACCCTGCGACAAATTCAAAGCTCCATAATCGGCTGCCAGTTTTGACATTACCGTAAAAATAGTAGTTCCCGTATTGGGTTGTTTGGAAATAATGTTCATTAAAAAGGATGAGCTTGAAACTGCAAGAGTTATTTTTTTTGATAAAGTTACAAAATTAATCTCTCACTTTTCATTCATCAATTTCTCCATCAAACGTTCAAATCTTTCTACCCATTGGTCGTAATATTTTCCTGTTCCTGGTCCCGCAAAACCTGTGTGGATTTCTCGGACTTTTCCTTTTTTATCTATGAAAATCGTTGTCGGAAAACCAATTATTTTGTTCAACATCGGAAGTTTTTTGGCAGCTTCCACTTTATCGTTTGTTCCGCCTAAAACAATATCATAACCAACATTGAAACGTTTTTTGAGTTTTAATATTCTTGGGGCAGATTCAGCAAGTATATCACTTTTTTCAAAAGCTAATCCAATGATTTCCAGACCTTTACTCTTATTTTTTTCGTAGAATGGAGCTAAATATTTTGTCTCGTCCATGCAATTCGGACACCATGTTCCCATGATTTGGAGTATCACGACTTTCCCTTTATAGCGTTCATCTTGCAGTGAGATTTGTTTGCCCGATGGATCTGGAAAAGAGAATGCCACACGGTCGAAACCCTTTTTCAAGAAAGTCAAAGTTTTGTCGTCTGGCAAAGCAGCCTTTGGGTTAAAAGTAGCCGTCCAGCGTTCATGACTAACAATATTCGACCAAAAACTTCCCTCCATTTTTTGGTCTTGAATATTAGCTTTAAACAAAAAAACGTGAGAGCCATCAAAGCAAGAAAGCATTAGACTATCACCAAAAACATTGCCCTGCAAATACCTGTAATCACCCGAAGGTGTGAGGAATGTTCCCGTAAGATTTTGCCCTTTTTGCTCGAAAACCCCAACGGCGACGGTTGTGTCTCCTTCGTCAGAAATAAAAGTAGTGGACCAATTTCCAGAAACATTTTTTGTGGAACTTGGAGCGTTATTTTTATTGATAAATCTTTGATTATCAGAATGTTGTGCAACCAAATTCATCCGAACGTATTGTGTACCTTTGCGTCTCTTTTTCCAGTAGCCAGTCAATTTTTCTGCTGAAATTTTTGCTACAATTTCTGCCTCAAAAATACCCATCGGAATATGTAAAGAATCTCCCGAAACCGTAACAGTGTCCATTGCTAATCTTTCTGCACCATTCAAAATTGTGGCAGTATAAGTAAGTGAATCCGCATTGGCGGTGAGCTCAAGATTAAAGGGCAATTCGCCTCCAGGAGATTCCATAGCGACTCGCCAAAGTCCCGTTTTGGGTTTAGTGGGTTTTTCAGAACAACTCCAAAAAGTGCCGATTAAAGCGATTAGGGCTACAATTTTCAATTTTTTCATTTTATCAGAGTACTTGATTTTTGTTCGGAAGCTATTATTTACCCATTACTTACTAAATTTGTAACTATCAATTTTAACCGAAAGTTCACGTATGTACCACGAACCCATAATGCTTCATGAATGTATGGAGGCTTTGAATATCAGACCAGACGGCATTTATGTAGATGTTACTTTTGGCGGCGGGGGGCATTCAAAGGAAATCCTGAAACATCTTGGCGAAAAAGGTCGCCTGATTGCTTTTGACCAAGACCCAGACGCCAAACAAAATGCGATTGCCTTGGACGACAAGCGATTGACCTTTATTGAATCTAATTTTCGGTATATTGCTAAATATTTGCGAGTATATGGTGTCAAGAAAGTGGATGGAGTTTTAGCAGATTTCGGGATTTCTTCGCACCAAATTGATGAACCTTCTCGTGGATTTTCGACTCGTTTTGATGGAGATTTAGATATGCGAATGAACCAAAAATCTGACTTTTCAGCCTACAATGTTGTCAATGAATATACAGAAGAACAATTGCATAAATTGCTCGGTATTTATGGGGAAGTTCGCAACGCACGTACACTGGGCAATGCCATTGCGGTGGCGTCGAAGAATTCTCCCATCAAAACTACTCATGAATTAGTTGAGGTTTTGAAACGCCATGCACCCCGTGGAAAAGAGTTTAAATATTACGCCCAGGTTTTCCAAGCTATCAGAATAGAAGTTAACCAAGAGTTAGAGGTTATTCAAGAATTCCTGACACAAGTACCTGATATTCTGAAAGATAGCGAATCAAGATTGGCAATAATGTCTTTTCATTCTTTGGAAGATAGATTGGTAAAAAACTATATCAATAAAGGTAAGTTTTCGGGAGATGTAGAAAAAGATTTGTACGGAAATGAACTTCGCCCGATGGAAAGTACCATAAGAAAACCCATCGAAGCCAATGCCGAAGAACTACAAAGAAACCCAAGATCAAGAAGTGCAAAGCTGAGAGTAGCGAAGTTGAAAGAAATTTAATTTGGTAATTTGGAAGTGTGTCAATTTGAAAATTAATGGACACGTTTTCAAATTAGTACTTTTCCAGATTGCAGTATTTTCAAATTAGAAATTTATGGCAAAAAATATTTCCAGAGTCCAAAGGATTCAACGTTCGAGAAAAGGATTTTTCGCTAACCTTGATAAATTATTCAATATGGATAAAATCTTGGGGGGAGAATTTCCGTGGCATCAATTCAAGTATTTTATTTGGATTGGGGGTTTGATTATTCTTTACATTGGCTCTTCATTAAGTGCCGAAAACCTGATTTATACCATTGATACCACCAAGGCTGAACTCGAAGAAATTCGGGCAGATTATACAACCCAAGAAGCCGAGTTCATGAAACGGGGTAAACAATCAGAGATTATCAAAGAAATGAAACGTCGGCAGACTGGTTTGCAAGAAAACAAAACTCCTCCCACAAAAATTATTGTGGAGGAGTAGGAAAATGTAAGATTATGACAGGCTAAATCTCTCAGATACCTCTCATTTTTTGAATAGATAGGTTCAGCTACTCATACTCCAGAACATCTGCAATCAAAAAATTATCGCCAGATTTTACCACTTTAATATCTCTCTTGTAATCTGCTACTCCCACATCAGTGATGACGGTTTCAAACAAATAACCTTCATCAA
>JAAFJL010000075.1 GCA_013298865.1 Cytophagales bacterium
TTATTTCCTTACGAATAGCTAACGGTGTGGCTTGTCCCATCTATTTTGAATTTAACAATATGTCAAAGAACGAAAAACTAAGTCTTTATGTCTATACTAAATCTAAAACTTAAAGACGGACAGCAGGGTTTATGAATTTAATTTTAAAAAAGTGAGAGATAATTTACGAATATAGACGACTGAATATATTTTAGGTAAAATTAAAGGTACTAACGTATAATACTAATTTGCTGGATAATTTGTTTAATCTTATTGGTTTTTACTCCACACTGCTAAAAAAATATGATAATTTTACAAGCCTGTCAAATAGTAGTTTAACTTCGGTTTATGGAATTAAGAATGAAATTTTAAATTTTAATAACCCATTAGTTATGAGTAGAAAAATATTTTGCGTCATAGTCCACAATAATAGATTCAATAAAAATACTTCAGCAAATGGAACAGAACAATATGTTAAATGAAACAAATACTGAATGGGAAAACGAATATAAATTTCTTTGGAATAAAGAAAAAGATGCTTATGCTCTTGTGAAAAGTGATTCACAAGATATTACGTACTATTCTATTTACTCTCTATCAACATATTTCTTTGTTATGGTTGATTCAGATGTAAAAACATATCAGTTAATTTTTCAGAAAATGATTGAAAATAATGTTTTAGTTTTTAATAGTGATAAAGACTTCACAGATTACCAAACAGCAAACCCAATAGTATTACCACCTCCAATGTGGTATCCATTAGGAAAAAAATGGATACCATAGTCGTTACGTTAATCTCAATTCATAGCACATAAAATAAAAATTAAATATCTAATAATCAATTAGTTATGAATAAAAAATAGGTATTATGTTTGCTACAGCCCACTAATAAAAATGGAAAGAGAAGATTTTGACTTTAAAGATATTTGTATAGAAATGAGTGAAGGATGTTTCGCTTGTTTTCAAAACAATGATTATTTGAAAAAGCACAAGCATGGAATAATTTTAGCTCATGCTAAATATGTATTAGAAAATATAATATTTCTTCCTGATAATTCTGTCGATGTTAATAATATTACTTTATCACAAGAGGTTAATAGTATAGAAGAAAATAAAATCATTCGTATTGTAAGTATGTATTTTCTAATAAAAGATTTCAAAAAGATTAGTATTTTGGATTGGAAATTTTTTAATCAGTTTTTTGAGAAGGTTAATTGGATATACTTAAAAAACCAGTACCCTGAAGATTTTGATGAAATGTATAAAATGGCATTATTTGTTGAAGAAAATATAAGCTCTGTTAATAAAATACACTAAACTAAACTGTGTAACCTTGGTCTCTATTCTTAGTCAGTAACCGCACATCGCTTTTAACTCTGGCTTGTGGTACAGAAAATAAATGCTCAATTAGTTATAAATAAAAACCTCCTTTATCCTAAACTAAGGTAACAAACTCAAAACTCAACAATTATTTCTAAAATGAACAACCCCTGTTTTTGTAACTCTAATTTAACTTTTGAAAATTGCTGCAAACCCATCATTGAAGGCACTCAGCAAGCATCAACGGCAGAAGCATTAATGCGGTCGAGGTATTCGGCTTATGCAAGTGTGGCTACACAATATTTGCTGGACAGTACGCATATTTCAGAAAGAGCCAACTATTCAAAAACAGAAATTGAGACTTGGGCAAAGGAAAGTTCTTGGCAAAAATTAGAAATCATTGCTTGCAAGAACGGTTTAGAAGAAGATTCTGTCGGCGAAGTTGAATTTAAAGCATATTTCAAAGATTCAAAAAATGCTTCAAAGATTCATCATGAGAAATCTGTTTTCCAGAAAGAAAACGGAATTTGGTATTTTGTTAGTGGTGAAATTGTTAAACCTAAAATAGCCTACGCTCTTACCACTGACCGCAACGCTCCTTGTCCTTGTGGAAGTGGGAAAAAGTTTAAAAAGTGTTGTGGGGGAGCATAAAAAATCCTCTCGAAATTTTCAAGAGGATTCTTATTTTTATGCAAACTTAAATTCAGTTTTCATTTTTTCTAAGTCAAATTTTACGCATTCTAATGGCGTTTTCTCTTGGTAGGCTTCTTGCTCAATTACCCAATATTTGATGTTGGTATTTTTTCGAGCAAAATCCAGAATTTCGTGCATTTTCAAAGCTCCTTCGCCCAAATGGGTGCTTTCTGTGGTGGTTTTGCTACGGTCTTTTACGTGCATTAATTCAAAATGTTTCGGGAACATCTTCAACCACCGCATGGGGTCAACATTGGCGACTGACATATTACAAATATCTAATTGCTGACAAACGTATTTTAAATCCAATTCTTTCAGCATGATGTCGTAGAGATAAACGCCATCAAATTTTTGGTCGAACTCCTGGTGGTGATTATGAAACCCAAAACGAAGCCCATTTTTGGCTGTTACCATTCCTACATTATTATAAACTTCAAATCCTCTGCGGGTATCTTCCAGGTTAGTTTTGTCGAAAGCAAACCATGGGCTAATCAAATATTTTTGCCCCATAATATTGGCATCTTCCATGACGTGTTTCCAAGAATCGCTTACTTCTTTGGTGCTGGCGTTCCAATCGTCTTTCGGGAAAACTACGTGGCTTGAGGTAATTTTCAAACCTAAATCATCACAGATTTTGCGGAATTCTTTTGCCGAATATCCGTACTGCAAACGATTCTGATAAATCTCTGGTGAAAGATAAGCCGCAGGTTCGATTTCACGATAACCCATTGCAGACAGTTGCTTTAATGTACCCAAAGCATCTTTTTTCATATCGTCACGAACAGAATATAACTGCACACTGATATGGTTTGCTTCTGGTTTTTTCTTCTTTTTGGGTGGAGTAAAACCCGAAAGAAGTAATGAACTACCCATGGCGGCAGCTCCTATTTGGAGAAAATTACGACGAGATTGCATGGAATATAATTTTTGGAAATGTGATGATACAATGATTTTACTAATTAAGTAATGGTAAAACAATAACTTATAATTTTTATGCGACTCTTTTACTGCCATTTTTATCGAAACGTCGAACCGCAACTTTTTCATTAAATAGCGACAACCGTTGCCCGATGCTATTCGCTTCAAAAGTAGATAAAACTGACGCCAAAATAGCCACCCTAAAATTTTATAAGTTATTATTTCACCGTTACTAATCACAATTTATCAATAAAAAAAGAGAAGATAATCCTGTTTTGGCAGAAATTGTCATTTCATTACAAATCAAAGCCATATACGTGGTGTCGGTTTCTCAAAATTACCACCACATTTACATTCACTCATTCTTTCATTCACACTCTCTCTCATTGAAAGATACCTAAATATTCCACCAATAATTCCACTTCAAAACAAGTGAGCGATTTTTAATGGCTAAATCTGTTGGTAAATAATTGTCAGAATAGACCAAGAAAAAATCTGAGGCTGGCTTATATCTCCATTGTAAACGGCTGTTCAAGTTTACATTTTTTACTTGTTCGTTGTACTGAAAATACGTTGTCCAGAATATTTTATTGGTAAAAGTTATATCAAATTTAGATTGAATTAACCAAAAATCTGTCCCTGCAAAAGTTGGTTTATTGTCGTTGAAAGCAAATACTTTTACATCTTTTATACTGTTGTATTCTCCTGACAATGAAAGACTTACGAAAGGCTGAAAGCGATAACCTAATTGCCCGTTTAAACGCAAACGTGTACCGTCACCGAAATATGTTCCGTAACGAGAATTAAATCCGTAAGTAAATAGACTTCTCGGAGTAGAGGTAAAACTTGTACCCCAAGAATTCCATGAATGCTCACTTCTATTTTTGACGTAATAGTTTTTCAGATAAGGATTAATCGGGTTGAAAGAAGAGTACAGAACGATATTGTCATAAGCCGTGAAAAATTCAAAAGTCGAACGGTCACGGAAGGTTAAATTATACCCCAAAACGTGCGTAGTTGAGTTATCCGAAGATAAAGAAATATTTTCGGGGACATCCGTGCGGTTATTTCTGTACATAAAACTAAATACTTTTGGTCCATGAGAAATAAGTGGACTACTGGCATTTTTGATGTAATAAGTATAACCAATATTCGGATTCAAATAATTGTATCCCTTACGAGGAACAAAGCCAGTTTCTGACTTGAAATTTTCGCCTACTCTACTGAAAGTCAGACCAATATCCCAGATTTGAGTCGTGTATGAAACATCATAATATTGCGTAAAATCATCAGTGGTTGCCTCAGGCGTGATGGATTTCATAACTGCCGCCTTCCCTGTCCATTTGTTGGATTTTGAAGCTAAATTGTACTGAAAAACCACGTTCCGATTATACTGACTAAATCCTTTTTTAGAATTTTCTAAACCAAATCCAATTGCTTCTTTATTCACAATCATCATACTAATGTTGGAGCGTGAAAAGAGTTTTCTTTGTACGGCAAAAACCGAGTAATTGTAGGTAGGAAGCCCCACAGAGGTATCTTTATTGGCACTTGTCTGGATATTAAGTACACCAATTCGCCAATCATTTCCTAACTTTCCGCTCAATCTTGCCCCATATTGAATGGGTGTTCCGAGTCCGATTCTCCGAGAAAAAAATGGACGAGTTTCTTCCCCACCAAAGCTGTTGAAAATATCTGAATTCTCTAAGAAAAACTGCCGACGTTCTGGAAAAAATAATTCAAAACGGTTAAGGTTAGTCACTTGCTGGTCAACATCTACTTGCGAGAAATCTGGGTTCACTGTCAGGTCGAGATTGAGCGATGGAGACACTGCAATTTTGGCATCGCCACCGAAATCTTTTCTGAAAACTATGTCCTCATTTTTCTCGAAATTTTTGCTAATTCCAGTTAAGGCGTAAGGAATAATCGAGATATTGGTTTTGGGTGCTGGTGGCGGATTGTCCCAAATGAGTGTACCTGTGTAGGCAAGTGTAATTGAAAAAAATTGACGTGGAACAGGTGCCCATGAAGATTTTTCGTTCGACCGTAAATCTAAACGACTCATATTCATGCCCCAGTGTGTTTCACCAGCTTTGTAACGTAGTGAACTAAAGGGAATTGCCATTTCGAGAATCCATTTTTTCCCGTCAAAAGTTGTCTGAGAAATCCATCGATTGTCCCAATTAGGATTAAGATTTGTGCCTTCACCGATTTGTCCATCGAACTGAGCCCCTGCTGCATTTGAACCAAAAACCCAACCATTCGTCAGGTCATTGAATGGTTCAAGAATGAGCCAAAGGTTATCATTTCGACCAAAATTAAAATCTCTTTTCAGGGATTCTACAATATAAGGACCTTCTTTTTCTTGGTAATTGACAGCGGAGAAATAGAGAAAATTATCGTCATAAGTAAATTTTGCCTCTGTTCTGACTTTCGCTTTGGAAGTATCGGCAGGGGTAATCATCCAAAAATCTTTGGCGGCTTCGCAACGTTGCCATTGGGCTTCGTCTAACTTACCATCAATCCGAATCTCGCTGGTAGCTTTATTGATATGAACCTGATATTTTTCGTTAATCTTTTGGGCAGAAATGCTCAAATTAATGAGGAGTATAGAGAATAAAAGTAATGTTTTCTTCACTGTTCTATGTTTTGTTGATTATGCAAAAGTAGTTGATTATTAGAGAAGATAGAAACAACAAGCGACAAGTTGGCAATTAGAAGCGAGAAGATAGAAGATTCTTGGTAATTGTTTTATTCAGCCTCTGTGTAGTTATTAGCTATTTGCATAGGATAATTGCCGATAGCAATTTATAGCACTAAATCTTTAAACAAATATTCCAGCGTTTCGGAGGCATTATCACAAAACCCTGGGTGTACTTTTGAAGTTTGGACAATGGTACTTCGAGTCGCTGTGAGCCAACGAAAACGGGAGGCAATTGGTAACAATCCGATTGGACCACCTTCTTTGCCACCTTTACAGATACGCTCCCAAGTTTGCAAATATTTTTCTAATTCTTCAACTTCTACACCGCAAGGAAAAACGCCAAAACGTTCTTGATTTAACTGAATTTTAGCTTCCAAGAATCCTTGTTTCGAGCAATACAAAATAATGCCAACGTTCAGAAATTCTTCTCGTTCAACCCTCGGTACAACCCGAATCACTGCATATTCATATAAGTATTTGTCTTGCATTGTTGGCTTCTTTTACTAATAAATCAGAAATCGCTATTCTGGTTTCTAAAAATCTACAATAAACGTCTCTTTGCTCATCTGCCGAACCTTCTTCTCGTAACCATTCATCGGGAATCAAAGCAACAATTTCTTTGATTAAATTTGGCGTAATAATTTTGCGAGACTCTTCATTAACTATCTCTAATTCAGAGGCTTGTGGCAATAATACATGGTCTTTGATTGGCAAAAATGGGCGTTTGGCTTGCTCTTCCCAATTGTCCCAATTATGATGAAAATACAGGGCAGCACCATGGTCTATCAACCATAATTCTTTGTGCCAAGTAAGCATATTGGTATTGCGGGGTGTTCTGTCAACATTGGTCAAAATACAGTCTAACCACACAATCTGAGAAGCTAATTTTGGGGCGATAGTAGTAACGATTGGGTCAAAAGTAATAGCACTTGATAGATAATGTAACCCAAGATTTAGCCCATTACTTGCCCGAAGTAAATCTTGGATTTCTTCATCAGGTTCGGTTTTACTGAAAGTATCAACCAGATTGGCAAAAACTAATTCGGGTAATTTTAACCCCAAAGCACGAGCCATTTCACCACCGATTATTTCAGCAATTAATGCTTTCACACCCTGCCCTGCCCCACGAAATTTGAGAACATACAAAAAACCGTCGTCTGCCTCCACAATGGCAGGCAAAGAACCGCCCTCACGCAAAGGAGTGACGTAGCGAGTAACATTGACAGTTCTGAGCTGGAGTTGGTTCATTGGGGTTGTTTATTGGAATAAGTTTTTTTATATTTTAACCCATCACATCTTTGTACCAAATCCTTTAAAAAAGGTATAACTAAATACCCCATCAGATTCTGCTGTTCGGTATAAATCTGTGATGCCTTGTTCAAATGTTGAGTTATCAATAATGCCTTGTTCTATTGCTTTTTCGCCTACTCCTTCAATCATCGCTGTGAAAGTATTTTTTATGAATCCTTCTACAAGTTGAGGTCTGCTTGCATCTACATAAACTACCCTTGGCGAAATCGAAATATTATAAAACCCTACCGAATTTAATAAAGGGTAAAGTTCTCTGCCAATGTGCGAATTACCACCGCTTTGTTTTTGGAGTTGAACCTGACAATTGATTGCCCTATGAGCGAATTCGCTATCTGGAAAGAAAAATGTTGACCCATGGTCGCCTTCAATACACATCATTATTCCATCTTTTTTCAATACTCTTTTTAATTCACGAAGAGCTTGAATAGGATTGTGTAAATGTTCAAGTACAAAACAAATGATTACGCTATCAAAAGTTTCATCTTCAAATGGTAAACTATAAATATCAGCTTGCCTAAATTCGACATTCTCGATTCCTAAAGATTTGATATTTTTTTTAGCTTCTAAAATTGACTCCTCTGACAAATCAACAGAAACGAATTTTGACTCTGGATTTTTGGTTGCAATGATTTTTGTTTGAGCTCCAACGCCACAACCAGCTTCAAGGACGATACTATTTCTCTCGAAAATAGTATCGTCATGAATGATATTGTCTAAAGTTTTAGCTTGGTCATTAAGTCTCGAGGCTTCTCTATCTGAATAGCCATGGACATATTTAGTATTTTTCATAATGAAGTTTTAAACTTTTTCTTTTAATTTGAAGTCTTCCCTTACTTCTTCCAAGTTTCTAATTCCACAATTTCGCCAGTAGCTTTTTTCTTTAGGATAACTTTTTTATCTCCGTTTGATAAGATTTCATCTTTGATAAACCAATGTTCTGCGTCGTATTCTGTATAAACGGATGGCTTGCTCAGACCCACTTGTCCACGCCAATCTGGTAGAGCAACAGGTTCCCATAATTTGGTTTTTGCAGATTTGTACGCTGCATCAATAATAGCATTTACTACATAGCCATCATAAAAAGATTCTTGTGGGCTTCGTCCTTCTTCAATCGCATTGAACATATCCGTAAACATATGCGTATAACCCAACTCATGGGCTTCGTCACCCACAGGAAAGAGCCAACCCGTAGCAGATTCGGCTTTTTCGGCAATGTAACCGCCTTCGCCTTTTCCTGTCGTAAACATCTCGAAACCAGTACGTAAGAACGAATTTGTCCAAATAGTTCCTTCTGTTCCCATCACTTCATCTCGCAAATCCATACCTCCACGGAAAGTCCACGAAACCTCAAATTGTCCGATTGCTCCATTTTCATATTTCACTAAACCAATGGCATGATCTTCGGCATCAATCGGTTTTACTTGGGTATCTGCCCAACACATTACCTCTACGGGTTTGATGTCTTTTCCGATAAAATTTCTGGCAATTTCTATGCAGTGACAACCCAAATCCAGAATTGCTCCACCGCCTGCCATGTTAATATCCCAGAACCAATCAGAATGTGGACCAGGGTGAGTTTCACGAGATTTCGCCCAAAGAATTCTACCGATTGCTCCGTCTTTTACACTTTGCAAAGATTTCAAGAATTTAGGCGTGTAACAGAGGTCTTCTAAATATCCGCCAAAAACACCTGCTTCTTCACAAGCCTTGGTCATACGAAGGGCTTCTTCGGCATTTCGTCCGAGTGGTTTTGTACATAAAACTGCCTTCTTGTGCTTCACACAAAGCATTACTGCTTCTTCGTGGATATGATTAGGCAGGGCAATTACCACAACTTCTGTTTCAGGGTGAGCAATTGCCTCCTCCATTGAAGTAGAATAATGTGGAATTGAATAATCTGTTGCGAAACGCTCTGCCGTTTCCGCACGACGAGCATAAACTACTTGTACACGGTCACGACCACGTTGTCCGTGTAATGAATCAGCATAGAAACGACCAATAAAACCGCCTCCGAGAATACAAACTTTTGCCATTTTTTGAGATTTGAGCCTTGAGATTTGAGCAATGAGCTTTAAATCGTAGGCTACCTATTGATGAAATTAATTATTAGAATTACTAAAATTTTGCAAGAAAATAATCTTATCGCTCACAGCTCATTGCTCACAACTTTTTTATCCTTAAAAAACACAATAAATAAAACTAAAACTACTGCCGCAATGATGGCTGGAACCATCCAAACGCCATTCCAATTATGTCCTGTGATTGCTCCAGACAAATCTTTAGTACTGTATTTATCCAGAACGATTCCTGATAATTTTGAACCGATTCCCATACCAATACCATAGGTTGCTAAAGTAATCAATCCTTGTGCTGAGTTCTTGATTTTATCGCCTGCTTTATTATCAGTATAAATTTGACCTGTCACAAAGAAAAAGTCATAACATACACCGTGCAAAATAATGGCTAAGTACAAAATCCACTCCGATGAAATTCCGTCTCCATTTCCAAAGCAAAGGAAACGAACTATCCATGCGATTAGCCCAACAATTAACATTTTTTTGATACCAAACTTATTCAATGCAAAAGGAATCAATAACATAAAAAGTACCTCTGAAACTTGCCCAAGAGACATTTTATTCTCTACAAAAGTCATGTGAGATTCTGTTAAAGACAAATTGGCATGAGCATAATAAAACGCCAAAGGAATACAAACTAATACCGATGAAATGAAGAAAATCGTAAACGAACGGTCTCTGAATAATACAAAAGCATCCGTACCTAAAATCTGAGCAATAGAGGCTTTTCCAGTAGCTTTTGGTGGAGTATTTGGTAACGTAAAACAGAAAATACCAAGAATGACTGAAGTAAACATTGCAATCTGAAAAATGGCAATTTTATCTCCTATTCCATAATAACCAATAATATTTGTTACAGCAATCCAAGCGATTGTCCCCAAAACTCGAATCGCTGGAAATTCTTGTCCTGGGTCTTTCATTTGGTTCATGGCAATCGAGCTTGACAAGGCTAAATTTGGAGCAAATGTTAAAGTATAAGCCAAAATGTACCAGAAGAAATTTTCTTTTGTGTGGTTTTGAATCAATAAATAAAGAATTCCTGCACCGATTAAATTGAGAACGCCCATCACTTTCTGAGCAGAAAAAAATCGGTCAGCTATCATTCCCACAAAAAAGGGAGCAACAATCGAAGCTATCGAAAAGGTAGCATAAGCACTTCCTATGATGTCTCCTTCTGCATGAAGACCGAGTGCCAAGTACTTACCCATTTGTCCATACCAAGCTCCCCATGTAAAAAACATCAGGAACATCATAATCATTAATTGAATTCTGGTAGCAATACGCATAATTAGTCGGGTTATTTAGTTGTGAGTTGTTTTAGTTGTGATTGAGTGATTTGTGATTTAGTGAGTTTATGAATTTTTAATTCATATTTTTTTTCAGCAAAAACTATCACAAAATCTTTTTGCCAATTGTTGTATGTCATTTACTCTGGCGAGGGTATCGAGCCACTCAGGTGGAATTGATTGATGCCCATAATAGAGTCCAGCTATTCCGCCTGTTACTGCCCCCGTTGTATCCGAATCGTCACCGAGGTTTACGGCTTCTAATACTGCATTTTCAAAAGAATCTGTTCTCAGAAAAGCCCAAACGCTGGCTTCTAAAGTATGAATTACGTAACCTGATGAATAAATATCATTTTCGTCTAATTCCCAGATTTTATCGTACAGTAATCTTACAAAAAGCTCTTGTTCTCCTTTCGGGATTTGAATGCAATTCAAATAATCTCGTACACAATTTTGAGTTTCATAAAAAGCGTGGAATTTTTCTAAACCTCTCAGTAAATTGATAGAAAAATCTATGGCAAAAAAACACGCAATCACCGAACGAATATGAGCATGGGTAATACTGGAAACTGCTTTCACACAATCAAATCGTTCTTCGATTCCTTTATCTTTTAAATGAAAAGCCAAAGGTAAAATCCGCATCAAAGAACCATTACCATTGGAGAGTGAATCTTTTCCACCAGAATTTTCACAGGGAACGCCATTTTGTAAACGTAATAGAGAATCTCTGGTAGCAAGTCCTATATCAAAAACATTTCCTCGGGCAGTCCAAAGTCCTTGCGTGTACCATGCCACAAACTTATCTGCAAGTGTTTGATAGTCAGAGTTTTCTATGAGATTTTCAACTAAACAAAAACTTAATGAAGAATCGTCCGACCATGTACCCGCAGGTTGGTGGTGTGTCCCGAAAGCCCGCATACCAGTAACAGGATTGGATTGGAGATACTTCCGATTCACAAATTCAACAGGCACACCGAGTGCATCGCCGATGGCAATACCCAAGAGAAGTCCTTTAGCTTTTGTTTTCATTACAAATTGGGGTTAGTTTTATTTCAAAGATAGGGAATGTAATCTGAAAATTTAATAATGTATTATCGGGTAAAAATTACCGCAAGGACGGAAAGACGCAAAAAATTGTCTGGTTTAGACGGGAGGGCAGAAAAATCTGCGTCTTCCCGTCTTTGCGGTAAATAAAACCTTGCGGTAAAATATGTATCTCAAATCACAAACTGTATTTCTTTGAAGTCATAATAATTGATTTTATCATTGACTTCCAAAGCTAATTTGCCAGTTTCATCAATTCCGATAATTTGACCCATAAACTCTTTCTCGTTTTGCCTGTACCAGTGCCATTCCTGAAAACGAAATAGCACAGACAAATACTTAGCTTTTAACTGTTGATATTGCCCGTTTTTTAAAGCAAGGTAATTTTTTTCGATTGCTTCTAACAAATTTTCGAGCAGTTTTTCTAATTGATACGGTTCTGGCGGACGGTTCAGGTTGAAAAGAGAATTTGCCGTGCTAATTCCAAAGTTTTTTTGGTTAATATTTAAACCAATGCCTACCACTGAATAGCCGATTTGGTAGCCTGTAAGTGTATTTTCGATAAGAATTCCACCTAATTTTTGATTGTCGTAATATAAATCGTTCGACCATTTTACTTTTAGTCCTTCGTCTAAATATTTACTCAAAAAATCATACACCCCCAAAGAAATTGCTACATTGAGTCGGAATTGTTCGGAGGCTTGTAAAAAAGATGGTTTTAGAATCAATGAAAATGTAAGATTTTCACCTGCCTGAGCTTCCCATGAATTCCCTCTTTGTCCACGCCCAGCAGTCTGATTATCAGTAACTATGACCGTTCCTTCGATAACTTCCTCCTGCGAAAACTGAGTTTTCTGAATCATTTCAGCAGCAATATCGTTTGTTGAATGACAAGTTGACAGATATTTCGTAATTTTGCCTATAAATAATGTTTTGGGTTGAATTTTGTTCAAAATATTATCTTGTTATTTTTGTAATGAGAGAGCAATGAGTTGTGAGCAATTAAGAATAGAGATATTTCCTCAAAGCTCATTCCTCACAACTCATTGCTCAAAGCTAAAGATTAAATATTCACAAAAATTGACAAATAAATAGATGTTTCCAAGTTTGAATAACACAAAAAACAAATGATAGATTTAAAAGAAAAAGAAAGACCTGCACTCAATCAACAAGATATTAGTTCGGAAGAATTGGCAAACCTTATCGTGAAAGGAATGCAAGAAAGAAAAGGACAGAATATTGTGATGATGGATTTGCGAGGCGTAAAAAATGCAATCACTGATTACTTTATTATTTGCTCTGGTACATCAGACACCCAAGTAGATTCACTTGCGGATTCAATTGATGATGAAGTACACAAGGCTTCAAAAATTAACCCATGGCACCGTGAAGGCAAAGAAAACAAAGAATGGATTTTGTTGGATTATGTAGATGTGGTTGCCCATGTTTTTAAGAAAGACCGTCGTGATTTCTTTAAATTAGAAGAGCTTTGGGGTGATGCCGAATTTACTTATATCGAAGATTCGGAGTAATTCATACGACTCAACAACCGCTCATCAAATCATCAAGCCGTTGTTACCCAAAAACAAAAGAATGAAACCAATCGTTACTTTATAGTCGTTAAAAATAAGTGTGGTGAAATGTTATGGACTCTGTGTTTATAGCCTTAATCTGCAAGAATCCATATTTTCAAATACATTAAATTGTGCTGATGCACCCAAAAAATGGCAGATAACCAAGATAATAACCAACCAATGCAACCTCGCCCATCTCGCAAGCCAAGTAATAATGGTTTTCAGGGATGGTTAGTTGTAGGCTTAATTATTGCGTTGTTGAGTATATTTTTTCTAAGTAAACAGCGTTCACTCGTACCTATTAAACAACAGAAGTTTGAAGAAATGCTTTCAAACAAAGAAGTTAAGGCTGTAACTATTATTAATGATAGAACAGTAGAGGTGACGGTAAAGTCTGAATTCTTGAAAAAGTATCTGAAAAGTATTCCTGAACCAAGTGTTTTGAATGGTGCTGGGAAAGAGGATGTTCCTCAGTTTGAATTTCCTGTGATTTCAGCGGAGGTTTTCAAAAATGATTTTGACAGACTTCAAGCAAATACTCCGAAAGAAGATAAAGTTTATTTAGAATCAGATTCTCGTGCAGGTCCGATGGACTATTTTGCGAATTATGGTCTTTTGGCTTTATTGGCTTTGAGTTTTTACTTCTTGGTTTTCAGAATGGGCGGAGCAGGTGGTCCTGGCGGACAGATTTTCAATATCGGTCGGTCGAAAGCCACTTTGTTTGATGGTGACGGAAAAGTAAAAACTACTTTTAATGACGTTGCTGGTCTGGACGAAGCCAAAGAAGAAATTCAAGAAATTGTTGAGTTCTTGAAAAACCCAAAGAAATTCACTGACTTAGGTGGTAAAATACCGAAAGGTGCATTATTAATTGGACCTCCAGGAACTGGTAAAACCCTTTTGGCAAGAGCAGTAGCTGGTGAAGCATCTGTACCGTTTTTCTCATTGTCGGGTTCTGATTTTGTGGAAATGTTCGTGGGTGTAGGTGCGGCTCGTGTACGTGATTTGTTCAAGCAAGCAAAGGAAAAAGCACCTTGTATCATCTTTATTGATGAAATTGATGCCGTTGGTCGTTCTCGTGGGCGTGGTTCTATGCCAGGTGCAAACGATGAGCGTGAGAATACCTTAAACTCGCTTTTGGTAGAAATGGATGGTTTCGGAACAGATTCTGGAATTATCATTTTGGCAGCAACGAACCGTCCAGATGTGTTGGATTCTGCTTTGTTACGCCCTGGTCGTTTCGACAGACAAATTTCTGTTGACAAACCAGATATTATTGGTCGTGAAGCAATTTTCAAAGTTCACTTGAAGCCTTTAAAATTGTCTGCTGATATTGACCCGAAAGAATTATCTGCCCAAACTCCAGGTTTTGCAGGTGCTGAAATCGCTAACGTTTGTAACGAAGCCGCTTTGATAGCTGCACGTCGTGGAAAAACTGCGGTTGATATGAAAGATTTCCAAGAAGCAATGGACAGAGTAATTGGCGGTTTGGAGAAAAAGAACAAATTGATTTCGCCAGAAGAAAAGAAAATTGTTGCCTACCACGAAGCTGGTCATGCCGTGGCTGGTTGGTTCTTGGAACACGCTGAGCCATTGGTAAAAGTAACGATTGTACCAAGAGGAATAGCCGCTTTGGGTTATGCTCAGTATTTACCAAAAGAACAATATTTGTACAGAACAGAGCAATTAATGGACGAGATGTGCGTAACCTTGGGTGGACGTGCAGCTGAGGATATTATCTTCGGAAAGATTTCTACGGGTGCTTTGTCTGACTTGGAGCGTATCACGAAACTGGCTTATAGTATCGTGACGGTCTATGGTATGAACGAAAAATTAGGAAATATCTCTTACCATGATTCAAAAGGTTCTGAGTATAATTTCAATAAACCTTATTCTGAGCAAACTGCTAAGGAAATCGACGATGAAGTTCGTAAATTAATTGCTGGTGCTTACAAAAGAACAGTAGATTTATTGACCGAAAAACGTGAACAATTAGAGTCGATTGCTCAACAATTGTTACAAAAAGAGGTTCTTTTCCAGAATGATATGGTAAGAATGTTAGGCAAGCGTCCGTTTGAATCTGACACAACTTACGCACAATTCATGCACGGAATTCAACACGGAACAAATGTAAAAGTTGAAGATAAAACGGATGAAGAAACTAAAATTGAACCCGCAGAGGAAAAAGTATAGTTTCAGTTTCGATATTTAATGTTATAAAAATCCCTTGGAGTTTAAATCTTCAAGGGATTTTTTATGCTAAGCTGTTTAGGAAAATTGTAGAAGATAAAGTACCCATTTTACCATAAAAGGCACTGGGTGGCACTCCACAAAGAAAACAAAGTTTTTATTACTTTACTTTTGATTCCTTTGTGGCTTTTGTGGTAAAAAAAAGAAAGTACATGGTGCTTTTGACCTTTAACTTCAACTTTCAGAAAACTCACCAAAATGCCACAAAATCCCAGAAGGGTCGTGCAGGAAACATTCTTTTCCCCAATCGTAGATTTTAATAGGACTCAACCTTACACCTTCGTATTTTGAGGGTAAGTTTAATGCCAAAAGTTCTTGGTAATACCTATCTACACTATCAACTTCCATAAAAATCATAGAATTGTCTATCCAATCTTTTACGTAGGCATCTTGCAGATAAAAACCAATACCTTCTGTATCGAAATAAGAGAAATTACGTTCTAAAACGGCTTCTTGAAATCCTAAATCTTGATAAAAATTACGAGAAATTTCAAAGTTTTTAGCTCCGATAAACGGTCTGATTGATAGGGCTTTGTGATTCATGAGTTATTTACTGAATTTGGTTTACAATCATTTTAAGAATCTGTTTTTACGCCTTTCACCAAAAGCCAAAAGACTGTTGAAAGTTCAGCAACTGAGTACAGCATAGAAAAATAATCAGTAATAAAGGACAGTTTTTCTGACAATAAAATGTAGTCCAGAACTTCAATTACATAAGCTACGCCTCCCAAGATAAGAAAAACACCAATAATCCGAGGTAAATAGCCCGATTTTAGAATCAATTGCCCTAAAGGAATGAGCCATAATCCCCAAAAAATCTCTAAAATGATGATGGTATATTTAGACGTTCTGAGAAGAAATAAAACAAATTCTTGTCGTTGAGCTAAATCAAAAAATTTCAATAGTTCGCCCTTTGCCACCATCAAGGCTGAAAAATTCAAGGCTTCTGCAATGAAAAAAATGGGTACCTGGACTACTACTAATACCAACAATGATTTTGCCAAATTTTCATCAATATCCTTGAAAAGTCGGTAAAAAGTTAGAGCTAAAAACAAGAAAATTACGGCATTTGCCAAATTGCCTATTATGCCCGAACGAAAAAGGAATTCGTTTGATAGTATTTTGCTCATCGTAGCCACAGCATCGCCTCTGACTTGCGTTTGAGAGGGTACATACATAAAGCTCCAAAGGCTCGAAATGGCAACAAATAGATAAAGTACGCCAGCGGTTTTAGCTAATTTTTGTTTTGAAATTGTTTCCATAATTTAAGTTTTGTTCACTTTTCCCCAAGTCCAAGCATACCAGACGATTAAGGAGGTTAAAATTGATTCGACAATGGCTAAAAATACGTAAAAAGTTAGCCATGATTCAAGAGATTTAAAAGCTATTAGCAACATTATTAGGGTGAAAAATATACCAAAAATAATATTTAACCATTTGTTTATCAATGGTTTAAGAATGATGGACAATGAAACCATCAGGGCTGGAATTGCTAAGAGTATAGACGCTCCAAATAATTTCATGGGGCTGTCCAACATATTTTCTCCACTCAATAATCCCGCAACTTTATGAGGAACATACAACTCAAAATAGTCACCATACAAATAGCAAAGCGTTACAGATGCCCACAGGGCTGAAAGTTTGAACCTTATATTTACTTTAAAATCTTCCATTTTAGTTTTATTTATTTGGCAAAATTTTCAATAATCTCATCGCATAAATCCCCGCTGGTCTTATCAATTGATGAATCAAAAAGGCAAGAATGGCAAGAATACTTCCGATACCTGTTGGTAAAATTGCCCCAAAAGTGTAAGTCATGCCAAGTACAAAACCAAGCAAACATTCAGCGTAGTAAATGGGATAAACAAGGGCAATGATTAAAATATTGGGAAGAAAATAACCCAAAAATTCATTGAATTCTAAATGAAAAAGAGTGGCGATAGTAACCCCAATTATCACACTCCCGATGAAGCCATAGATGATTTTTGAGGGGAAATCTGATATATTTTTTATAGCAAGATCCCCTCTTTTTTGAATACGAAACATGACAATCCATGCGAAGATAGGAAGCCAAATTCCTCCCCACCAATTGGAGATTTCGGGAAGGTCTTTTTTATTGAGAATATGATGGCTGGGAACTCCACCATGAAAGTAATTCCAAGCTAATAAGCCCCAAATAGCAAGTGAAATAATACCTGTGAAATAGATTTTTGCCTTGAATAGACTGAGCGTTTTCATAAGATTTGTAATTGATTTTTGGATGACTGCACACCCGTAATCTCATTTATTTTTTCAAAATTAACGAGCCTTTTTCTTAGCCTATTAGACAAATGTCCAATCGGGATGAACGGTTTATATTTGGTATAAAACTAATTCGAGACACTCTTTCGCAACCTACTCAAATGCCTTTGTGTAATGCCCAAATACGAAGCAATGTAGCCCAAAGGTACATTTTGCATGATTTGCGGGTTCTCTTTTACAAATTTATGGTAGCGATCTTCACCCGTTAGATTTGCCATATCCAAGGCACGTTGCTTATTGGCTTCGAGGCGTTTGTTTAAGATTTGAACAGTATAATCTTTCTGTGTAATGCCCTGATTTGCAGCAACATCCACATCGTCACGACTGATTCTTAATAATTCACAATCGGTAATACACTGGATATTTTCATTGGAAATTTGTCTATTCATGAAATGAAAATAGGACGTAAAAAAGCGAGAACCTTCGTTCAAATCATTCGTGATTTCGTTACCATCAATATCGGTATGGAAATTTCGCAAAAAACCCGAAACGATAAATGTATGGTATTGATGAACTGTACCAGCTTTCTCAATTATCGTATCTTTTGGTACGAAAACAGGCTTGAATAATTGCCGACAAAGTTCTTGGTCAGACTCAGGAATATCTAAAATTTCTCTGATGTACTCGAACATCGTTTCGTAAAAGTGATTCATATTCGTCTCTGTGGGGTTTTGAATTAACAAAATTTGACCATCTAATTTAAGAATATCAGATTGAGTGGAATAGTTTTTTTTGATGAGTGGAAAATGCCTGTATAAAATCTAAGTCTAAAGTGAGTGATTACCGTTAAATAAGTATTTTTGGTGGGGTAAGTTTTATTTGGTAATTTGTAGAGAATAAAAAATATTGCTTATTTCACTATCTATGGAATATTTACCTTACAGTTATCTCAAAAATGGAAGCAACTATTCTCATCACATTCCTGATAGGATGGATGGGCTTTTGATATTGTTATTACAACAAAAAATAGATGACAATGAGATAGAGAAACAATTTACTTACGAAAACTTTAAACAAACATTAAGAGAAATTGGTGAACAAAGAATTGATGATGCCTTGCACAGATTAACTTATTGTTTCATAGATAAATTCTATAATAAAGGGGAGAGTAGGTATGTGTTAACTCAATATGCAGAAAATTTTATCAATCTGATTCGGAATGAACTGAATAATCCACAAAGGGATTTTCCTCTAATTGAAAGTTTTAGAAAGTATGCTCTTTTGAATATTGACGAAATAGAAGACCCAGAAAGCTTAGAACGTTGGCATGAACAAGGTTTCAGTATAGCTAAACGAACAATATCTGATAGACTTGGCTATTTGAATAAAGAATTAACAGAAAATAACCATAGATTAGTCACATTACTACGCTCAGAAAAGAAAACCATTAGTAGTAAAATATCAGAGTTTAAGAATTACTTTGATGTTTTTGGTATCACAGCAAGGGAGATTAAAGAAAGCCTTGATTTAAGCGATATTTTATTTGAAGATTTAGAAAAGATAAAAAATAAATTTCAAAATCGCTATACAATTTTTGGACACAACCTTTCAAATGAAGACTTAATACTTTACAGAGAAAAACGAGAGCATTACAGTAGAGTAACTTTTATAATTAAACGTGTTACCGAGTATTTTAAAGATGTAGAGATTAGGTATAATTTACTTAATGAAAGAATACTTTTTGCAGATGAAAAATTACAAGAATTAAGTAAAAACTTTGAAGAACATTTTTATCTGAGGACTAAAATTAAACAATTATTGGCTATTCTTCTTATTGAAACCGAAACGATAAACAAAAGAGAGTATATTATTCCAGACGAATTTAAACGAGCTATTCCTATGGAAGATTTAAGGTTTTTATATGTTCCTAAATATGATTTTGAGCTTGAATTAAATCAAAAGCCTCTCATAGATGTAATTGAACTACATAAAAGAGAATCATCTTATCATCAAAAGAAAGTAGATAAAGCAAAAAAAGATAATCAAAGATTACATACAATTTCAAAAAAAATCAAGGAAGCAAAACAAATTATTGAGCGTAGTGGAAGTTTAGATTTGTCCAACTATCTTTTTGAAGTAATGTCAGTTGAGTGTGACTACGAAATTGTAGTAAAATTAGGATTTGATATAATCCAGTTTTTCAGTAAAAATGAAAATTACCAGATAGAAATAATTAAAATACCGTTCTCTATTACAAACGATTTAACAATATGGAAAATGAAAATTTATCTTACCCCAACTTCTTAACTATTCCTGAAATAGAGTTGTACTACAACGAAATACTATTATCACTCCTACGTGGGAAGCATATTCAAGAGGATGAAATTATTTTTGTGATTATTAGAAAATATAAGCCCGCTTTCAGTGAATTATTTAAACGATTACACAAGCGAATTCTGAAAGAAGATACTACCCGACATAACAACAATTTTTTCTATTTAGATTTTCTTGATGTTTCATCTCATATTCGAGGAGTTTCCCCAGAGCTTGCACCCCCACTTACTGAAAGGCAAACAATTTTTGGTATAGCTTTACTTGATATGTTTTATGAACGCTACCTTGAAAAATCGAAAGAAATATGGTGGGAAGACATAAAAAAAGAAATCGAGCATGGTGAGTTTAGTCATCTATATAAAAAAATCTTTCAGGTAGAATCTCGAATATACGATGAAAAACAATTGAAGGTGATAAAGTCAGAATATAATAGTGTTCTGCGTAAGTTTGATAATTTGGGCTGGATAAAAATGATACCTGAACCCGAAGATAATATTCATTTTATTATTAGAGAAAGCATACATCGATTTGCAAATCTATATAAAGAAGAATTATTGAATTTTGAAAAATTTGCCCAAAAAATACAATCAAGAAATAGTCCACTCATATGATTTACCCACGAATTTACTCCCTTTCAACAGTCGGTATTCGACGACACTATAACCAAGATTATTTTTTGGATGAACTCCGAACCGACTTTGTTGGGCATAATGGGTCAGGAAAATCAATGATTGCGGATTTAATGCAAATAATTTTTATTTGTGATAGAAAGACATTCAAATTTGGAACAAAGGGATTAACAGAAGACTCTCGTACAGTTGAGACGATTCCATATATAGATGTTAAAGAGGCTTATGTTTTTCTAAATATAGAGATTGCTGAAAGGGCATTTATAATTATAGGTGTATGTATTCCCTCTCGAACTACGGTTGAAATAAAACCATTTATTGTAGTAAAAGATGTGGATTATGTAAGTAAAAGTATAGAAGAATTAGCTTTTGATAAATCTCAATTACTTTACAGTAAAGATTTTGTGAATAACAATAAGTTGATGGGAGTTAATGATTTGAGCATTAGTTTAAAAAAAAGATTTCAACTTTTTCTTATTCCTTTTGATGGCAAAGTAAAGAGACAACATTATTTTCAATTTTTGTTTCGGAAAGAAATTCTACCTATCAATTTGGAAATAAGTGATAATTATGATGCCTTCGCAAAGGTTCTACAATCATTCTCAAAAGCTGAATCCTTAAATCTTAACAACCCCAATAGCTTAAAAAACTTTTTATTTGAAGATTCATCACAAGCAATACATCAAGAGTATAAAAATCAGCAAGAAGATTTAACGATGATTTTACTTCGCTATAATAATTTGAGTACCCAGATAGTAGATTTAGAAAATAGACAAAAGCAAGTAAAAGAATTAAAACAAGTTAAAAATGACAGAGACGATTCTCATTTTGACTACTTACAGGGTGAAATTTCCATATTAACTATTGATTTAACGAAAGCGGAATTTGAAAAAACAGATTTTATAGATAAACTGTCAATTGATGAGGGGAAATTAAAAGAATTATCAGTTCGTAAAGAAGAAATACCTGAAATTCTTAAAAAAGCCAAAGAAGCTTATGAAAATAGTAGTACGCAAATCAGACTACTACTTGAAGACGCTTTAAAGTTTAATGATTTATTTGAATTAAAAGAAAACCTTAAAAACCTTGAATCTATTGAATTATTTGAGAATGAAAATTTTGAAAGCAACTCTAATTTAGAATTAAAATCTGCATTAGATAAACTAAAAACTTTTGAATGCTTCAAGCCAAGATTTAATAAAATCACGGCTATTGAAAATAAGCGAAAATTACAACATGATTCTTTGATATATCAAAGAAAAAACAATGTTGAATCAATCGAAAGCCTTGAAGAATTACAGAATATCATTATTAACAAATCTGAAAACTCTGTATTCAATAAAATTCTTGATGATGGCAAAGCTCTATCCCCTAAACAAGAAACTGTATTGTTTTACTTACTTGATATTTTAAGATTCAATAAACCTTCACAAGATTTAAAAAAAGGAGTTCGCTATGTTGAAGATTTAGTATTTTTAGATGAAGATAACATCATTGAAGATAAGCAAAATAATGGTTTTTGGTTAGATCTTGGTAAAATGAAAGAGTTTATTCCAAGTGTTGATAAAAGAATGATTTTGGGTGATACTGAGACAATTCAACAAGCATCAAATAGTATTTTGAGTGAGATAAAAAAACAAATCATTGATTATCAAAAAAATGTTGATGAACTTGATAAGATCGAAAAAGGAAATAATTATGACCGAAAAATAATAGAAAAGGAATATGATATTGAGCTATTTAAAGTGTCTCTAAAAGACATTCAAGAAGTAAAATTGATTTTGGGTAGCTATCATAATATCTTAATGGATAGTAAAAACAAAATTGATAAGAACATCATTTCCCTTCATTCCAAACATCCTTTTTATGAATTTGAAAATTCAACAAGCGAACAACATTCTTCTTTTTTAAAAGAGTTAAAAACCCAAGAAAGTATATTCAAGCAATGTTTTGAGAATCTTGATAGAGAAAAAGATAGAAACTTCTTATCAATCTCAGAATTAGATAAGAAAATTGAAATTGATAAAGTTGCACTTAATACAAAGCTACAAGTTGTTAATGAAATCAAGGGAAAAATTGATTTCAAAACGAAAGAAATTAATACACTTTTCAAAGAAAGACAATTCTTAATTTTGGAACAAATTAGTGAAGAAGACCTAACATTACTCACAAAAAAATACAACAAAAATGATGAAAAATATATTGAAGATTATAGAACAATTGTAAAACCTTTTAGAGGAAATGATGAATTAAGGGATACTGATATTATCGCTCAAATTGAAGAAGAAACTTACAGTTTTGATGTTTTAGAACGAAGAGTTTTGAATGGAATTGGACATTTGGAAGATATTCCAGAACGATTGAGCCAACTTAATTCAGAGAGACGTAGTACTCTCAATAACATACGGGATAGAATGATTAAGGTTTTCTCTAAGACAAAAGAAAAACATAGAGAGTATAAAGAAATTGTGGATGATTTGAATAATTTTTTCAAGGGACGAAAAATTAATGACACTTTTTATTTCGAAATTATTTTTAAAAAATCAGCTATAAAATCAATAGAATGGATTGATGATATGATAGATAAAGCACGAAGGTCTGCCTCAGAAGGAGAACTTAATCTGGAAGGTGGAATAGATGATTTTATCAAAAAGTATTTCAACGAAAACAATACTAAATATGATATTGAAGCGATTTTAAATCCAAAAACATATTTTGATTTATCTGTTAAACTTTCAGATGGCGTATCAGAAATTTCTGGTAGTTCTGGTGAAACCTATTCCGCCATAGTTTTGCTGGGCATTGGTAGGTTATTTAAAGTTACAGGAGATAATAGAAAAGGCATTAAGTTTATTATTTTAGAAGAGGCTACAACAATAGATGAAAATAATTTCAATTTATTCATAGAAATTGCAGAACAGTTTGGATATCAGATTCTAACTATGGCACCTAAACCCTATGGTGCAGATTATGAAAGAGGTTGGTTTCAACATCAGTTAATTAAAAGTCAAAATGAAAATATAAACTTAGACCCTGCAAGTTACTTTATGACAAATACTTTTGGTATTAATTTAGACGAATACCTAAAATCACAAGCAAGATGAATTGGACTGTTTTGAAAGCATTAAATAAATTGTATGATGATGTCCCCGTAAAAATTAATGATACTATCCTCGAAGATAAAACTATTGATAACTACTTATATTCAACGCATGAGCTTGAAATCAGTAGGGGGCAGCTTAAAATAAATCCATACTATGAACAAGAATTTAAGGAAGATTATAAATTAAGGTTCTTGAATAATTTTATCGAATATGAGAAATTATTAACAGAAATAGGCTTAAATAAGCCACAGACCAAATTAAAGGAAGAAGAAATAAAAGCCTTATTGTCTATGAAAGTGGATATGGACAGTGGGTACTTAGATGAAGTAAGAAAGCAATTGATAGAACAGGAAGCTTCTGTTAGATTTGTTTCTTTGATGTTCTTTAAAAATGATAAAGTATTAGATGACAGAGTTTCTCTTATTGAAGCTGTAAAGAAGATTTTAAATTTAGAAAAACTTGCTAATGACAAAGATGGTCAAGCAATCATTAAGATAGAATGTTTCCCAAGTCAGCCTAAATGTATTGTTTTATGTGAAAACTATGACTTTCTAAGGCGTGCAGAACGCCCAAGAAAGTATAAAGTAGAACTTTGGTTTACTGGTGGTAGAAATATAAATGCACTTGATTTTGTAGATACAAGAGGACTTCCTATTTTTTACTCATGTGATTGGGATTATGACGGATTAGATATCTTTCAGAATGTGCGTGAGAAAATAGGCCAAATAAAACTTCTTTTACCCAATAGCCTGCCTAAAACAATAAAAGAGACAGAACACCTTAGTCTTTGGAAAGACATTGAACATCCTGAAAATCTTTCAGAATTAGAAAAAGGCAATTTTGAATCTAATGAGATAGAATTAATCCAGTCATTAATAAAAAATGAAGAATGGATTATTGAAGAAGGAAATGACCTTATAGAAATGGTTAAACAATTTTTAGAGTTTTAAAATATAATACTAAAAAGTAAAGACTTCCATTTTAAGTTTCATACAGTCCCAACTCCTATTTATTTTTGTTCTGCCTTGATGACAACCTACGAAGAATAATTTTTTAATGTCCTCTGTATCAGAGGGTTAAGTATCTATATTTAAAAATTTTCTGGGCGAGACACTGTGAGTTTGATTTTTTGTATCTACAAAATTCTATGATTTGCTTCCGTGCTATCTTTTGGCAAACATTCATTTCTGAAAGCACCCACCCCAAATCTGCATTGAGTAATTCGTTCCTTACTATGCGTCAAAAATATTAAAAACCTGGCTCTATTTTAGCATAAAACAAAAAGGTTAAAAGTCTTCTATATCCGAAAAATACCTATTTTTGTGCTATGAAAAAAATCTTCCCTCACTACAATATTGGTCATTTTATCAATGAACCTGACAACCCAACTGAGTTTGAAATTACCCGTTTTGAAGAGATGGGTGAACTGGATATCGAAGACCCGCACAAGCATACCTTTTATGAAATCCTGTGGTTTGATGAAGGCGTTAGTTCGCAGGTGATTGACTATCAAGAATACGAGATTCACCCTCAAACGTTGTTCTTCATTTCGCCAAATCAGCTCCATCATTTTGAAGAATATCAACCCCTCAAAGGCGGTTCGGTGTTTTTTACAGAGGATTTTTTTCTATTCAATCAACAGAATAAAGACCAACTTTTTGAGTTATCGTTTTTAGATAATTTTTATAGTCAGCCATTTTTGAAACCTGATGAGAAAACCTATTCAATTATTCGTAGAGTAATTGATTTACTGATAGTTGAGAAACAAAGAAAAGATTGGTCTCGTGAAATTTCGAGGGCTTTGTTACAAACTTTATTAGGATTAATCCAACGTAGTGTTGATTCAGACAACTTTGAACCTGTCTCAAAACGGTATATTATTTTGTACAAAAAACTCAAAAATCTCATTGAGCAACATTACCGAGAAAATCTTACCGCCAGCGACTATGCAGAACGCCTAAATGTAACTCAACATCACCTCAATCTGGTTGCCAAAGAAGTAACCAATCGTACTACCACCGACCTCATCCGAGCCAGAAGCATTCTCGAAGCCAAACGGCTCTTGACTTTTTCAGACCTATCCGTTTCCGAAATTGCCAGCGATTTAGGCTTTTTTGATTTGTCATATTTTGCAAAAGTTTTCAAGGCAGAAACTGATAGTTCTCCAAAAGAATTTAGAAGCATAATGTCCGAAAAATACCAAAATTTATAGGTTTTGTCTTAACAGAAAAGAGCTTTTAAGAGAGAACTTTGTATCATTAAATCATTAGACAAAGAAAATATGGAAAAGAAAATCTGGTTCATCACGGGTATATCAAGTGGCTTAGGAAAATCCCTTGCTGATGCCCTCATCGAAAATGGCGATTTTGTCATTGGTACTTTCAGAAAAGCAAACCAAGTAGAAGAATTTAATGCCCAGAATACGAGAAAAGCCTTTGCTTATCAATTGGATATTGCTGATAGTCAGGCAATTAAATCTGTTGCAGAGAATATTTCAGCTACTTACGGAAAGATTGATGTTGTGGTCAATAATGCAGGATATGGCTTTGCAGGGGCAGTTGAAGAAGCCTCTGAAACAGAAGTAAGAGCCGTTTTTGAAGCTAATTTCTTTGGTAGTTTAAATGTAACCCAAGCCATTTTACCCTTGATGCGTAAGCAAAAAAGTGGGCATATCGTCCAGATTTCTTCGCACGGAGGCATCAAAGCCTTCGCAGGATTTGGGATTTATAATGCCTCAAAATTTGCTTTGGAAGGTTTCAGCGAAGCATTGGCACAGGAAGTTGCTCCTTTGGGTATCAAACTGACCATCGTTGAGCCAGGACCTTTCAGAACGGGTTTTGCCAATGCCGCATTCATCGAAGCCGAGAATAAAATCGAAGATTATCAAACCACGTCAGGAGCATTCAAAGAACGCATGAAAGCCGTTGATGGCAAGCAAGAAGGTGACCCCGCAAAGGCAGCAAAAGCCATTATCCAAATCACAAATACTGAAAATCCACCGTTGAGATTACCGCTTGGCAAAGTGCCATTGACTACCATTCAAATGAAAATTGATAGTGTCCAAAAGGATTTGAATGATTGGCGTAGCGTTGCAGAAAGTGCGGTTTTTGAGTAAAATGAATAGAATGGGACTGTGTGAAAATATAGTCCCTTATCAAAATAAAAATACATAATTAATCTAAGTTGTAACGTTTATAAAATTGTAAAAGCGAGTACAAAGAGTAATATTTTTAATAGAAAACCCTCGGTAGAAGTGGCATGAATATGTCTTGGTAATAAATCGGTTATCATTGAGA
>JAAFJL010000076.1 GCA_013298865.1 Cytophagales bacterium
TTCTTAATGGAATTTGGTGAACTACTAATAACTTTAGATTTAAAGGTAAAACTATTGTTTCTGAAATAGCGTAGAGATTTAAAATGTGTCGGAAATCGACCAAACCAATGAAGACCGACACATTTAAAGACATAGACTATTAACTTCTATTACAAATATATGGTACAGATTTTACACTAAAAATCGAAAACCTATAAGTGGTACAAAATTACCCATAACTGGTTTATATGAAAACATAAGTGAAAATCAAAATTATTGTCCCAAAAAAAGACAAAAAGAAATATTTATGATGTTCAATGTTAAATAAATAAAGATGAAATGTATTTATTTTGAGATATTACCAAATGGTAATTAATATTCGTCAATTTTTACAAAAAAACAGTCTTTAATGACTAAAGGTCGCACATTTGTATCATAATTTTTTCTAACTCTTTAGTCGCAGACCCAAATTCAGAATTATATTTATTGAGTATTAATGAAAAGCTCATAAGTTCTCCTGCTCTATTTTTGAAATACCCTCCATAAGCTCGAACTCCATCAATTGACCCACTTTTTGCATGAACGTTTCCATGTGCTAACGTGTTTTTCCCCAAATTGCTAACTGTCCCAGAAATACCAAGAACAGGTATGGATTCGTAGTATGAGTTAAATATTTTCTCTTGTGAAAATTGCTTCAATATATCTGTCATATTATCAGGAGTAATTCCATTTGCAGGTGCAAGTCCGCTTCCATCTTTAGGGTTGAATCCACCGAGATTTAGACCCTTGGTTTTCCAGAGTTGCATCCAGTTTTTTAGAGCATCCTTATTGGTGTTGCCTGCATTCAAAATTACCGAGGGAGTTTTCAAACACGCCTCTGCATAAAGATTGATACTCCAAAAATTACATTCTCGAATTAACTCTTTCAGAGGGGGGGAATTATGTGTATATATTGTAGAAACTTGCGACGGTTTTGCCAAGAAGCCACTCTTCTTTTTTTGTTCTGAATTAGAATTAGCAGTACCAGAGACTTTTATTCCATTTTCTTCTAAACGTTTTTTTAAATAAAAAGCAGCAAATAATGCAGGGTCAGGAATTGCACCTTTCACAGAAAAATCATTGCCTTGTGGTACAAAACCTTGCATCCAAAGTGTATTTTGGAATGGAGTACCATAAATATTTACCTGATCTCCCGTTCCAGACTTATCGGTTTTTACAGTGTTAACTATCTGTAAATAAGGAAGTTCAGGGGCAGTTTTGACAAATTTTGCTTCGGCATTTATTGATGAACCAGGTTGGAAAGTTACCCAAAATAAATTTTCATTAAAATTTAAACCTGTACATCCAGAGCCATAATAATTACCCATATCTCCCCAATTCCATTGGTCTGGGGCAGCGTTTTCATCAAAAAAAGAGCCATCTCCATAAACATCTCCTTGAATTTCTGTGATTCCCATATCCTTTAGCGATTTTACCCAATTATCGGTTAACTGTTTATAATCAGGTAAATATTTGAAACGCCAAGAACCCAAAGATGGGTCTCCAGAACCTTTAATGTAAATATTGCCTTTCAGAATATTGCCTTCAATGTTTCCAGCGTAATTGAGTAAGGTTTGGTACGTAAAATTTTCACCTAAAACCATCATCGCCGTACCTGTTGAAATTAACTTCATCGTGGAGGCTGGTGCTAAACTTTTTTGGGAATTGTAAGAAACAATATTTTGTCCAGTTTTTACAGATTTTATGCTAACACCCATGAACCCATTTTGAAGAAATGGACTTTTCGATAAACTATCAATTCGTTTATCAAGCAAAATTTTACATTTAATAGAAACCGAGTCGAGTGGACTTTGCTGGAAATTGAAGAAGGAAAGAAAAAGAAAGAGTTTCATAGAAGGGGATTCGAGAATGAATTTTGGACTATGAATAAAAATGATAAGTTTTTATTCGTAGTCCAAAACGTTAAACTCAAAAAATTATTTCAAGATTTCTACCTGCAAATTACTGGTACTGAATACTTTATGTGTGGCTTTCTGGAAGTCAGATTCATTGGCTTTATAGATATTTTCAACGTATTTCTGTGGATTTATATCAAACAAAGGAAATGCAGTTGACTGCACCTGCACCATAATTTTATGTCCTTTTTTGAACGTATGAAGCACATCTTGTAATCTGAAATTAATATCAGTTGGAGTATTTGCAACAAGAGATTCAGGTTTAGAAAAACTATTTCTAAAACGACTCCGCATTACTTCTGAACGAACCATTTGTTGATAACCGCCCAAGATAATATGGCTTGGGGTATAGGGTGAATTTGGTTCATCGCCAGGGTAAACATCAACTAATTTCACAAACCAATCTGCATCTGTACCTGATGTGGAAATTTTAAGATTTGCCATAATTTCACCTCCAAGGGTAATGTCATTTTCTAAAATCTCAGTTTCAAAAACTAAAACATCAGAACGTCTGCCTGCAAATCTTTGATCTTCACTCATGTAGGCACGTGGGGAAAAACCCAATATTTGTTTTGGGTCTTCTGTGTATGGAACGGGTTTGTTAGGGTCTGAAACAAATTCTGAAAAACTATTATCTGACGATGAAGCTCTGGCTAATTTCCCATCACTTTTTAAATAAAAATTGACTTTTTCAGAATTCTTTACTGGCCATTCCGAGAATTCCTTCCAAGTTTTTTTACCAGTGTCAAACAAAAATGCTTCTGGTAATGCCGTTTTCCCATCTGCGTTTCCTTTTAAGAAGTGATTGAAAAACTTCATTTCAATATTTCTCTGATAATAATGGGCAACGCTATCTCCAAAATAAATATTCGAGTGCATTGTATGTGGTCTATCTCGTGACCAATCGCCGTGTCCGAAAGGTCCCATAACCAAGGTATTATAGGCATTTTGATTATTTTTTTCTAAAGTTTTATAGGTCATCAAAGGTCCTGGGAGATCTTCTGCATCAAACCAACCGCCTACAATCATCATTGCAGGGAGATTTTTCACGTTTTTCAAATGTGGAACAATGCTTCTTTTTTGCCAGAAATCGTCGTAGTTTGGATGCTCAACAATTTCCTGCCAAAAGAAATTATTTTTATAGTTTTCTCCCAGTTTCTTCAAAGGCGAAAGACTTTTGTACCAATCAAAGCCATCTTTAGACGTTATTTTAGGGTAGGTATCATTGTACCATTCATCGGTCATCGGTTTTGGATGTTGTACCCCAAAAACAGGGAATGTCAATCCATAACCTAAAGTAAATGCACCGTTATGGTGGAAATCTTCAAAGAAGAAATCTGAGACAGGAGCTTGCGGAGAAGCAGCTTTTAGGGCTGGATGCCCACATAATGCCCCAGCAGTTGCATAAAAACCAGGGTAAGAAATCCCATAAATACCTACTTTACCGTTGTTATTTGGAATATTTTTTACAAGCCAATCAATCGTATCATAAGTATCCGAAGACTCATCAACATCCGTTTTTGATTTTTTGTTGGGAATCTGAGGTGTCATATTCGTCCATGTTCCTTCAGACATAAACCTTCCTCGTACATCTTGCTCAACAAAAACGTATTTTTCGTACATCATATATCGAGAATAAAACAATGAGTTTTTGTAATTGTCTTTTCCATAAGGAGAAATATCGTAGCAAGTTCTCTGCATAAGCATTGGATACTTATTAGTTGCAGAAGCATCTTTAGGAACGTAAACGATAGTAAAAAGTTTAGTTCCATCTCGCATCGGGATTTGATATTCAAACTTTGTGAAATTGTTTCTTACAAAGGCAGAATCTTTTTGAGCTTGCGTTTGAGCTTTAACAAAAAATGAGAAAGTCAAACAGAATAAAATAATGAGATATTTTTTCATTGTTTTTTAAGGAAGTTTGGATGAAAATTGAAAAACCATCAATTTCTGATAATTACAAAAATAAGAATATCACCTTGATTTCAAGTAATAAACAAACTCTATTCGTCAAATTCTATTAAAATACTTGTTTTTTTTAGGACAAAATTAGATTTTTCAAAGATGTCTTTTGAAAGCAATCGTTTCGAGTTATTTTTGAGCTATAATTTAGAATACTCAAAAACAAAAATATGGCTGAGATTATTACAATGCCCAAAATGAGCGATACCATGACTGAGGGTGTCGTTGCCGAATGGCTAAAAAAAGTTGGTGACCCTATCAAAGTTGGTGATGCACTGTTGGCAGAAATCGAAACAGATAAAGCTACCATGGAACTTGATTTGGATGAAAGGATGGATTTAAGTGATTTCAAAGACGGAAGGCTATTATATATTGGTATCGAGAAAGGAAAAGCCCTTCCTGTTGATACAATCATTGCAATTATCGGTGAAAATGGGGAAAGTTTTGAACACCTTCTCAGTGGTGCAACTCCTGTAACAGAAGCTCCTAAAGTTGTTGAAGCAGTTCCTGTTGCTGCCACAACCGTTTCTACCCCAGCAGTTGATACTTCAAACATCAAAGCTCAGAAAATTGGAATGCCCAAGATGTCTGATACCATGATGGAGGGAACTTTGGTAGCTTGGCTCAAAAAAGTAGGAGATACTATCAAAGCAGGAGATGCAATTTTGGCAGAAGTTGAAACAGACAAAGCCACCATGGAGTTTGATTTGGATAATTTTATAGATGTTTCAATTTACAATCCTTGTACACTTTTGTATATTGGTATTGAAGAAGGAAAAACAGTAACAGTTGATGACGTTATTGCCGTGATTGGTGAACCTGGAGCAGATTTTAAAGCATTATTGGCTGGTGGTGTTAATGCAACTGCGGCTGTTGTAGCAAGTCCAAGTGCGACTACTCCTGCAATAGCAGAAGTAAAATTAGAGGAAAGTGTTGTTGAGACAGTTGCAACTGATGGTAGAGTAAAAGCGTCACCTTTGGCAAAAGCGTTAGCAAAAGATAAAGGAATAAATATTGGACAAGTTAAGGGTACTGGAGAAAATGGTCGGGTTGTGAAGGCTGATATTGATAATTTTGTTCCTGTTCCTGTTGCTGCTACTGCAAAACCTGCAAGTGTTCCTGCAAAAGTTGCTACAACTACCGCTCCTGTAATTTTGGGTGAAGAAAGTTTTGAAGATATTCCACTGAATCAGATGCGTAAGGCAATCGCTCGACGTTTGTCTGAGTCTAAGTTTTCTGCACCAGAGTTTTATCTGACGATGGAAATCAATATGGATAAAGCCATGACTGCAAGGGTTTCAATGAATGAGATTTCTCCTGTGAAAATTTCATTTAACGATATGGTAATCAAAGCAGTAGCGGTTGCTTTAACAAAACATCCGAAAGTAAATTCGTATTGGATGGGCGATAAAATCAGAATCAATCATCATGTACATATAGGTATGGCGGTTGCAGTTGAAGATGGTTTGTTAGTACCTGTAATTCGTTTTGCCAATACAAAATCACTTTCTCAGATTTCTGCAGAAGCAAAGGATTTGGGAGGAAAAGCAAAGAATAAACAATTGCAACCTAAAGACTGGGAAGGTAACACATTTACTGTTAGTAATTTAGGAATGTTTGGTATTGATGAATTTACTTCAATTATCAACCAACCAGAATCGTGTATTTTGGCAGTAGGAGGGATTAAAGAAACTGTTGCGGTAAAAGACGGACAGTTTTATGCTACAAATATCATGAAAGTAACGCTCACTTGTGACCATCGTACAGTTGACGGTGCTTCGGGTGCTGCATTCTTACAAACTTTCAAGCAATTGTTAGAAGACCCAATTAAGTTATTGGTTTAGTGCTAATAGTCTAATAGTTGTGAGTCAACAAAAAAGGTCAACGAAAATTTTATCGCTGACCTTTTTTGTTGACTTGATTTTTTATCAATAATATTTTTCTTCTACCAAATAATTTTTCACATAATCTTCGACACCTTGTTCCAAAGTATGAAAGGGTTTTTCGTAGCCAATTGATTTTAATTTAGACATATTGGCTTCTGTAAAATATTGGTATTTATCTCTAATATCTGCTGGTGTGTCAACAAATGAAATCACATCATCCTTGTTAATTGCCTTGAAAGTATTTTTTACTAAATCTAAAAAAGTCCTTGCTTTGCCAGAACCCAAATTGAAAATTCCAGAATTACGTCGATGGTGCATCAAAAACATACATACCTCTACAACATCTTTCACATAAACGAAATCTCTCATCTGCTCGCCATCTTTAAAGTCTGGATTATGCGAACGAAATAATTTCATTCCGCCAGTATTCTTTATTTGTTGGAAAGTATGCCAAATCACAGAAGCCATTCTCCCTTTATGGTATTCATTTGGACCATAAACATTAAAGAATTTCAGACCAGCCCAAAAGAAAGGTTTTTCTTCTTGCTGTAAAGCCCAAATGTCAAAATCATTCTTTGAGTCACCGTACGGATTAAGTGGTTTTAAAAGTGGAATGATAGATTCGTTATCATCATATCCATTTTCGCCGAGACCATAAGTTGCTGCTGATGAGGCATATACCAAAGGGATTTGGTAATCATGACACTTTTTCCAGATTTTTTTAGAATAATTAAGATTCAGTTTATTGAAAATCTCAACATCAAATTCAGTTGTATCAGTTCTTGCTCCTATATGAAAACAAAATTCAACTTCTTGATAGTTTTTTTCTAACCAAGTGAAAAAATGCTCTCTCTCAACTCTCTCTTGAATTTTTTTTCCTTCTAAATTTTTATTTTTTTCAATATCTGAAAAATCATCGACGGCAATTATAAAATTAAAATTGTCTTGATTCAATCTCTGAATCAAGGAACTTCCTATAAAACCAGCGGCACCTGTAACAATGATCATGTGTGATTAGGGGGTCAGTGTGTAATGGGATTTATGTAGTGACCAAAAAAGAACAAAATTAAACAAAGTTTTTGAATTAATCCATACATAATTTTTTGAAAAAATATAACTATTCCATGAAGTATATTTTGAATAATTTTTAGGTTAGTATAAATATTTTCAGACTAAAATTTTAGTGTAAAATTTATAAAAATATCATAACTAATTATTTTTCAGAACATTACATGAAATATTTTTATTTTCAAAGGCATAACATTGAACTTTATGTTTAGCATTTTTACGATAAAAGTTCGACAAAATTGAATTGTAATAATTTACTATTTTTTGTAAAGTCAAAAGTCCTTAACTTTGTAGTATGAATGGTTGCTTCACTGTTTTCCCAACCATCATTTAACACTGAAAACATGGTTTATGTAATTAGAAAAGAGCATTTCAACGCTGCTCACCGTCTCTACAATCCGAATTGGACAGAAGAGAAAAACAAAGAAGTTTTTGGACCTTGTTCCAATGTAAATTGGCATGGACACAACTTTGAATTAATTGTTACCGTAAAAGGTATTCCAGACCCAGATACAGGTTTTGTAGTTGATATGAAAGTAATGAGTCAGGTTATTAAAGATGAGGTTATAGAAAAAGTTGACCACAAAAACTTAAATCTTGACGTTGATTTCATGCAAGGTAAAATGGCAAGTTGTGAAATTTTTGCCATGGAAATCTGGAAAGTTTTAGCACCAAAATTGAACGCCACTATTCCAAACGGAAATTTGCATTGTTTGGAATTGATTGAAACAAATAAAAACTCTGTCAAATATTACGGAGAATGAAATATTATATCATCGCAGGAGAACGTTCGGGGGATTTGCATGGGTCGAATTTGATTAAAGCTATCAAACAAAATGACCCTCATGCAGATATACGAGGATGGGGTGGAGACATGATGCAAGAATCTGGTGCTGAGATAGTTAAGCATTACAGAGATATTTCATTCATGGGTCTTTTCACGGTTATAAGAAACCTTCCAATAATTTTAGGCTTAATTCGATTTTGCAAAAAAGATATTCTTTCATTCAAACCTAATGCCGTAATTTTGATTGATTACGCAGGTTTCAATATGCGAATTGCCAAGTTTACGAAGCAAAACAATATTCCTAATTTCTACTATATTTCTCCGAAAGTCTGGGCTTGGAACCAGTCAAGAGCTTTAAAAATTAAGGCTTTTGTGGATAAACTCTTCGTGATTTTCCCTTTTGAAGTTTCTTTTTTTCAGAAATACAATTATCCAGTCGAGTACGTGGGTAATCCTTTGATGGACGCCATTGAGGACTTTGTACCAGATAAATATTTTCTAAAAAATCAAAGGATAGGAAGCAAACCAATTATTGCATTATTGCCTGGAAGTAGGAAACAAGAAGTTGAAGAAATGTTACCTATCATGCTTTCTCAGGTTTATGAATTCCCTGATTATCAGTTCGTTGTAGCAGGAGTTTCTAATCTTCCGAGAGAACTTTATCTTCGTTGGCAATCCCTTTTTCAATTCAAAATGGTTTATGATGATGCCTACAATTTATTAGTTAATTCCGAAGCTGCTTTAGTAACTTCTGGTACTGCTACATTAGAAACAGCACTTTTGAATATTCCACAAGTTGTATGCTACAAAGCGGGGAGATTATCTTATGAAATTGGGAAAAGAGTCATCAAAATACCATTTATTTCCTTAGTGAATTTAATTGCTGAAAAAGAAATTGTGAAAGAGTTGATTCAAAATGATTTGAATCAGGAGAGATTAAAAAAGGAATTAGCGGCAATTATTTCAGGAGGAGAAAATCGCCAGACCATGTTAGAGAGTTATCAGAAAGTTCAGGAAGGAATCGGTAAAAAAGGGGCTTCAGAGCGTGTTGGTAAGGCTATTGTTGAAATATTAAGGGAGAAAAACTAAATTTCCCCTTCTAAATAATTATTAATCCAAGTTTTTTTCTTCCCAGGTATTTCATTGAAAAACAGAGCAATTTGTTTAAAATCTTCTTTAGTGTTTTCTGTGGTAAAAATTGGGTCGCTGAGATGTACCTTTTTATTTGGATAGTCAAAGCCTACTAAAACCATTGGAATTTTGGCTTCTTTTGCCATGAAATAAAATCCTGTTTTTAGTTTATCAACATCTTTTCTTGTTCCTTCTGGTGCGATGCCAATATAAAGTGATTTTTTTTCATCAAAAACTTTCACGACAGCATCTACTAAATTATGATTTTTTGAACGATCAACTGGTGTTCCACCAAGCCCGTAAAAAAACCACCCAAATGGAGGTTTAAATAACTCTGCTTTCCCCATGTATCCAATTTTCATTCCTACGGCTGCTCTTGTCATTAAACCTAACGGAAAGTCAGTCCAACGCCAATGAGGTGCTACAATAAACATACTTTTTGTTAAATGAGTAGGATGATTTCCTACAACTTGCCATCCAAGAACTTTGAATAAAAAGTGACAGAAAATATTAAACATGATTTTTAGAATTGGTTAGGTACTTTATTTTAATTGTTGAGTTTGGAGTTGAAGAGTTATTGCTTTTACACAATAACTCTAAAATTCAAAACTCAACAATTGCTTATTTTATTCTTAATCTAATTTCAAAACAGCCATAAATGCTGCTTGTGGAATTTCTACATTTCCAACTTGTCTCATTCGTTTTTTACCTTTCTTTTGTTTTTCCAAGAGTTTTCTTTTTCTTGAAATATCCCCTCCGTAACACTTTGCAGTAACATCTTTACGAAGTGCTTTTACGGTTTCACGAGCAATGATTTTTTGTCCGATTGCTGCTTGAATGGCAATATCAAATTGTTGTCTTGGTAATAATTCTTTCAATTTTTCACACAAGCGTTTACCCCATTCATAGGCTTTGTCACGGTGAACAATTGCAGAAAGAGCATCAACAGGCTCTCCATTAAGCATAATGTCCAATTTCACCATGTCACCTTCTGCATAATCTTTGTATTCATAATCCAAAGAAGCATATCCTCTCGAAATGGTTTTCAATTTATCAAAAAAATCAAAAACTACCTCAGAAAGGGGCATATCAAATTGTAATTCAACTCTATCTGAGGTTAAATAAATTTGATTTTTCAACATTCCACGTTTGTCCATACAAAGTTTCATGATACCTCCAACATAATCCGCCTTGGTGATAATCTGAGCTTTTATAAATGGTTCTTCTATATAATCTATATTATTTAGTTCTGGTAATTCAGAAGGAGCAGAAACCCAAAGCACTTCTTTTGCAGTAGTGAAAACTTTAAATTTTACGGATGGAACGGTTGTGATAACCGTCATATTAAATTCTCTCTCTAATCGCTCTTGGACAATTTCCATGTGCAACATTCCCAAGAATCCACATCTGAATCCAAAGCCCAAAGCCATAGAAGTTTCAGGTTCCCAAACCAAAGAAGCATCATTTAGCTGGAGTTTTTCCATGGCGTCTCTCAAATCTTCAAACTCAGTAGTTTCCACAGGATAGATTCCTGCAAAAACCATTGGTTTTACTTCTTCAAAACCTTGAACCATCACACCACAAGGTCTATCCCTATGTGTAATTGTGTCACCAACCTTGACTTCTTTTGCATCCTTGATTCCTGAGATTAAATACCCAACATCGCCTGCACTAATCTCTAATTTGGGTTCTTTTTCAAGCCTTAACGTACCAATTTCATCTGCAAAATATTCTTTACCAGTTGCAACAAATTTTACTTTGTCTCCCTTTTTGATTGTTCCATTGAAAACACGGAAAATAACTTCAATTCCACGGTATGAATTAAAGTGAGAATCAAAAATTAAGCATTGTAATTCTGCATTTGGGTCACCTTTCGGGGCAGGAATACGGTCAACAATAGCATTCAAAATATCTTCAATTCCAATTCCCTCTTTACCAGAAGCATGAATTATACTGTCACGGTCACAACCCAATAAATCAACAATTTGGTCTTTTACCTCTTCTGGCATTGCCCCAGGCAAATCAATTTTATTTAAGACTGGAATAATTTCTAAATCGTGACCAAGTGCCAAGAAAAGATTGCTAATTGTCTGAGCTTCAATACCTTGTGCTGCATCAACAATTAATAATGCACCTTCGCAAGCAGCAATAGAACGAGAAACTTCATAAGAAAAGTCCACGTGACCAGGCGTATCTATCAGGTTAAAAACATAATGTTCGCCCTTGTACGGGTAGTTCATTTGTATAGCGTGAGACTTGATTGTAATACCACGTTCACGTTCCAAGTCCATGTCGTCGAGCAACTGAGCTTGCATTTCACGTTTAGTAACAGTGTTTGTAAACTCAATCATTCTATCGGCTAAAGTACTTTTACCGTGGTCAATATGTGCAATGATGCAAAAATTACGAATGTTTTTCATGTATGTTGTTTAACCTAATTTCAAAATATAATACAAAATTACGGTTCTAACCTTGATATTAACAGAAATGTTGAAAAAACAATTAAAAACGGGGTAAAAATTGCCGTAAAATAAGTTCCTACGTATAATTTATGTCCTCTTGGGAAGATTACTTATATTGAGTGAGACAATAAGTAAAAATTTGCGTCATAAAATTGTATTCAATTCTGTAAATCCGCCAAATCACCCATAATTTATTAATTATCTTGCTTTATGAACACCGACTCCACGTACCAATTTTTTGAATTTTTCTCAAAAATAATTCCACTAACAAACATACAAATAGAAGAATGCAGTAAAATAATTACCACCAAGGTTTACAAAAAAGGAGACTTTTTACTCAAAGCAGGAGAAGTTTCCGAGGAAATGTATTTCATTGTTAGAGGTGCAGTTCACTCTTTTTATTTAAGAAATGGGGAAGAAAAAAGTTTTCGATTCCAGTTTGAAAATGGAATGATTTACGAACAAAAACAAATGGGTTCAAACAAAGAATCTACAGAGTATATACAGGCAATAGAAGATTGCGAAGTTATTGTGTTGCTACATGAAGAAGTAGAGACACTTTTTGATAATTCTCATCAATGGGAGAGGATTGGAAGATTGTTTTTGAAAGAAATGTTGTTTCTTGAAAGAGAGAGAGTTGAAGAACTACTTTTGGACGATGCCACAACGAGATATAGAAATCTTCTGGAAAAGAACCCTATAATTTTCGAGCGAGTCCCGCAATATATGATTGCAAGTTATTTGGGTATAAAGCCACAGTCTTTGAGTAGGATTCGTAAGAATGAGAAATTAGCCAAGGAAATGGAATCAAAATAAGTCTGTGATATTTGAGTAAGATTTCTTATTTTGCATGGTAGTAATTGTTTACAGTTCACCATATTTTACAACCCATGCAAAAAATCTACGTAACCCTGCTTTCTACTTTTTTATTCTTGGTAATTTTCACTCCAGTTTTCTCACAAAGTCCAGCCTGTGCTAATTTTTCTGGGGTTTTTATTTCTGATTCTTTGGAACAGAAATTTCCTGAATATTATATCTGTTCTGGCAGTAATATTTACTTGAAATCACTCAATAATCCAGTTGGAGCAACCTATCAATGGAAGAAGAATGGGGTAAATATTTCTGGAGAAACTAATCGTAAAATTAATGTAACCTCCGAAGGACTTTACAGCCTTACGATGACAGAAGGAGCTTGTACAGCAACTTCTTCGGGGATTATTGTTAGACAATATATTGCAGGTTATCATCCTTATCAAATTACGTCCAACAACGTTACCCAATCCTGTACAGGAGATTCTATCAAATTAAGCGTTCCAAAAGGTTTTGGAATTACTTATCAATGGAAAAAAGATAATGTAAATATTGTTGGAGCTACAAACTTGCCTTCCTACAAAGCAATTTCCAGTGGAAATTATAGTGTCATGGTCACACAGGGGACTTGTAATTTTACATCAAATGCCGTGATACTCAATTTTAGTAATGCCGCAAATCCACAAATTGCTACGGATAAATCTGTTGTTTGTCAAGGTAGAAAGACGACTTTGAAATCCTCAAATATTAATGCAACACACACCCTACAATGGTTTAAAGATGGGGTTGCCATATCGTCAGCCAATAAGGATAGTTTGGTGGTAAGTCAGACTGGGAATTATTATTTACAAACCACCAAAGGCTTGTGTACAGGTAATTCTAATGCCTTGAATATTTCCATTACCAATCTAAATTTACCAGCCCCACAAATTCAAAAAGATTATACTAATTCCTTTGAAACTTGTGCTAATAACGTTGTAAAACTCAGCCTGAAAGATTATAATGATACAACAGTGGTATGGCTAAAAGATGGAAATGTACTTGCTGGACAAACTGGAGCTACTTTAATTGCCCGTGAGTCAGGAAATTATGCGGTGCGTTATAGTGGAAATGAACTTTGTTTTTCACAATCAGAAGTGGTGACTGTGAAGATTACCGATGTTGCCACAATGAGCTTTGCAGGAAATGATTTTACGGTTGCGTCTGGACAATCAGCTACAATTAATTATACTTTTAAAGGTACGGCTCCTATTTTCTTGAATATCAATAACACTAATAATCTTCTTGTTTTGCAACCGTATGGTAATAATGTTATTTATAATCCACCAACTACGACAACCTATTCTGCCACTAATTTTGCGAATGCTTGTGGGGTAGGCACTTTCTCGAATCCTGCCACGATAACGGTTGGTAATTGCTCGCCAGCTACCCAAGTCACATTAGTAAATTCTTATAACAATACTGTATGTATTGGTGGAAGTAAAACGATTAATGTAAGTGCCAATGGAACTGCCTACCAATGGCAAAAAGATGGCTTGGATATTAGTGGAGCAACGTCTAATAGTCTCAGTATCAACAATTTTAATTATACAAATATTGGTGATTACAACCTAAAAGTAATAGGAACTTGTGGAACAATTACCTCTGGCAATATCAGAATAAACGCCAATTACGGAGACGTTGTTTTTGCTAAATTAGACTATCCTGCCTACACCAATTCAGATATATTATTGACTGCTTTTTCTGGAAGTAGTTTTGGAAACGCTTCAAATGCTTATACTTGGGGAGGACCAAATGGCTTTTCATCCACACAACAAAATCCAATTATCCCTAATGGAACTGCCGTAAATAGTGGCACATATACCGTAACGGCAACGAATGCAGGCGGTTGTATAAACTATGCTTTATTGAATGTCACAGTTACTTCCGCTCCCATAACTTTAGGGAATATCGGAACAACATCTTTTTGTCCAAACGGAACATTATCTATCCCATTTACAACCACATTATTACCAGGGGCAACATTTAAAGTCTATTTATCTGACCCAAATGGAAGTTTTCAATACTCAACCCAAATAGGAATGGGGATGATAAGCCCCATTGAAGTAACGTTCCCACAATTTGTTCAGTCTGGAACGAAATACAGAATTAAAATTGTTTCGACTACTCCCGTAGCAACAAGTACATTGAGTAGTTTTTTGAGTACTGACGGGCGAAGATTGACGATTTCTGTTAAGAATTTGGTTGGGAGGGAGATGTATGGAGGCTCAACAGTTATCTGTCAAGGTTCTGCTATAACGGAGATTATTAGTACGAATCAATCGGGGATAACTTATGAATGGAAAAAAGATGATGTTCTTCAAACAAATAATCCTTCTCTGAGAATTACTCAAGCTGGTACATACAAAGCATCTGTTATTAGAACAGGTTGCGGCAATGCTTCAATAACATTCATCCAATTTCTTGAACCGTATGTTATTGCTCATTACACAAATCGTTTAGGAAATGAATTTCAATGTACAGGAACTTCATTAATACTTAAAGACAATTATTATAGTGACAGTGCTACATATCAATGGAGAAAAGATGGCAATTTGTTAATAGGACAAATAAAAGATTCTTTAGTAGTTAATCAAACTGGTGTTTACAAGGCGGATGTAACAGACAAGTGTGAGCTAAGGTCATCTTCAAATGAGGAGAATGTTGTATTTAGTAATAAAATCAAAAATGAAATTCAATCTGAACAAATTGGTACTCAAAATCGAAATATTTTATGTGGAAATAATTTTGGATTGTTACTATATAGTATTTCAGGTAATAATAAGAATCCTCTGGCTCCATATACTTTTCAATGGAAAAAAAATACAGTGAATCTCACGAACGAAACAAGGGGTTATTATAATAATATTCAAAATCCAGGTATGTACACATTGACAATTACACAAGGAGCATGTGTCTCAATTTCAAATGGAATTAATATTAATAGGGTCGATACAATTCAATTGGGATTAATGATACCTTATGGCCTTTCAAACGAAATCTGTCAGGGAATGAAAACGTCATTACAAATCGATGTCCCTACTTATTCATATAATTTAAAATTGTATAAAGATGATATTGAAATTCCAATTTCTACTATTTACAGTGGACCTATTATAGAAGTCAATGAAACTGGTGATTATTCAGTGGGTGGTAGCGTTAATGGTTGTGTTGTATTACGCTCCAATAAAGTTAATATTAGAGTCGGAGATAAATTGAAACCTCAATTATTCACAGGTAGGTCTTTTCTATGTGGTGCAAATGGAAGTGTTGGAGGGGCTCAAATCAGTACTTGGATCTCCAGTAGTTTAGGAGAGGTGACCTATCAGTGGTTCAGAAATAATGAACCAATTGCTGGTAGTATATATTCCAGTATAACTAGTTTACAGTCAGGATATTATAAAGTTAGAGTTGTTAGGGGTAGCTGCAATGGTTTTTCAGATTCCGTGGAAATAAAAAGTATGCCTATTTTACCCAAACCCAAGATTAGTAACTATGATGGTAAACAATTCAAATCGCCCGTTTCGTTATGCAATAATAGTTTATTAGATTTATTCAGTAACAGGAATGATTTAAGTGAAATAGTTTATGATTCACTATTTTGGAAGAAAGATGGACATATTTTCGCAAAAAAATCTGCTAATGAATCTTACATTCCAACCCAATCAGGCACATACACAGTCGTAGGCAAACAAGGCACTTGCGAATCAGAATCAGACCCAGTAGAAATAAAAATCGGAGAACCCATTACTGCTAATATCACAGGTTCAACTTCTATTTATCCTGGGCAAAGTGCTAAGTTAAATCTTAGTTTTACGGGTGGTAATGCTTGGTCTTATCAAACTTCGGATGTACCCATTGGGCAAACTACTTCGTCTTCTCCTTTAACCAAAAATGTAAAACCGCCTGCAACTCAAACCTACGATATTACATCTGTTGCCAGTAATTGCGGAGTTGGAACTGTAACAGGCAATGCCACGGTGACAGTTTTGCCTTGTCCAACTGATAAAACTTTTTCTGTAAATTCTGGGAATTGGAATGTTCCTACAACATGGACGTGTGGACAAATACCTACTCCTGTACACGATGCTATTATTGAAAAAGACCACACGGTTTCTTTACCGAATAGTTATCAAGGAGAAACAAAGAAATTAGATTTGAAAGGTACTTTAAAACAGGGAATTGGCTCTGGTGTGAGAGTTTATTGAGTTCGTTGTTCGATTTTCGTTATCAGATGTTTGTAAAACAAAATGGTCAGGTTTTCGCCTGACCATTTTGTTTTTATGTTAAACTCGATAAAAAACTATCTATCGCTTTATTCACTTGTTCGGGTTCTTATATGGAGGAGGTATGCCCACCGCCTTCAATGTGAACTAACTGAGAACCAGATATTTGACTATGAATTCTTTCGGCTTTTGCGGATGGTGTTGCAACGTCTTGTGTTCCTACTAAAATCAAAGTCGGGGTTTTGATTTTTACTATTTCTTCAAATATTGATTTTCGTTCTATGACCCCCGTAACGGCTCTGTTGATACCTGGAGACTTTCCTAATTTCATTTGTTCCTCCCAAACTTTACGTTCATCGCTTCGGGTGGAATCATTGAGAAATTTTTGACCAAACATAATTGGCATTACTTTACTTACTACTGCCCACGCTCCAATCCATTTCATGACGAAGTTTAATGTTCTGTATTTTCCGACATTTTCTTGGGCTTCGGCATCGGAAGAGGTTTCCAACAAAATCAAGGATTTTAATAAATCTGGACGACGAGCTGCTACTCGCATTCCCACAAAACCACCCATTGACAACCCTGCGAAATGTATTTTCTGATTCGGGCAAAGTGTTTCAATTAGCTTTACGGCATCTTCAAAAAGTGTATCCATGTCGTATCCGCTTTCTGGTGAGGAGGTTTTTCCTTGCCCACGATGATCATAAGTAATGATTCGGTAACGGTCTTTCAAAAATGCTTCTTGTTTATGAAACATAAAACCGCTCCAAAGTAAGCCATGTGCAAAGAAAATAGTTTCAGCACCTTCCTGTGTATCAGTATAATGATATTCGACTTGATTAATCGTGATTTTGGGCATAACAATATTTATTATGAATGAAAACTTCTACTTCACATTAGCAAACTCGGTTGACAATCTATTTAACTCTTCATCGGTTACTTTTCCAGAAGTTATCACAGTCCTATATCTGAGCGTTAGGGATTGGTTTGGTGCAAGTTTAAAGTTCAACTCTTTTTTATCTTTATTGAAAATCTTTTCTCCTAATGGATTCGCTGCAAAAAGACCGTAACCTCTTGCGTGCCAATAAGTTGGGTAATTTACATTTTGTGGATGATCTAATATTGCAATAGAAATTTCCTCATTTTTTATTTTTCCTGAAAGATTCATCCATTTGCCTCGTGTACTCCAAACGGCTTCTCCGTTTACACCTTCGCTACTATGGTAATTTCCTGTAATTCCAGAATTATCCAATTTATCAATTTTAGTTTCAATTCCGTTGGCATCTACAAAAATATCAGGTTTATCAGAAGGATGTTCCAACTCACGGGCAACACGAATCGCAAAGACTCCATCTTTAACATCTTTAAAGCTAACTTCTTCATTCTGAGACGTTAAGGTTGTGATTCTGTCAATAATTCTTTGATTTCCTTTGCCACGAAAAATATATTTTGTGGTCTCTTTCAATAAAGTTTTTCCTTTTCCATCAGTATCAATCCAATCAGCGGTAACAGTTAAATTTCCTGTATTTTTCCCCCCTTTTATTGCTGTAATACCAGTGTGTTTGATTGTCCCATACTTGGTTCGGTCTTTAATAGCGGTGGAATTATTCCAGAAGTCAAACCCATTCACATATTCATAGTTCAACCACATTCCTACATGATGCGGATGGTCAACCCGTTCGCCAGTGCGAGTTGCAAATGGATAACCACGAGTAATTGCAGTTCCCGTAGAGGTCAGAATTGGAAAAAGAACAGGTTTTTTCAAGACAGAATCACTCGGAAAAAAGTATGATGTAAAGTATTGATTATCAATAATGACATCAACTTTACGGTCTTTCTCCTTGGTAATTAATTGAATACGATCTTTTTTATTCTGACTAAATGTAATTGAAATACATAAAAAAAGAGCAATTGTTGTAATAATTAACTTTTTCATCGAATTGGTAAATTGAGATTTGGAAAATTCAGAAGTGAATACAGCTTATGCAAATGTTTTAAAAGTATCGACCAATTACTTACTGCTAAAAGCCAATTGCCTAAAGCTAATCATCAGTCACTTGTAGAAATGAAATATTTTTTGAATATTGTGATTCATTTTAAAATCTAAAAAAAATTATGAAAAAAGAATCCTCAAAATTAAAGTTCGACAAAATGACCATTGCGTCATTGAGCGAAAAAGAAACGAAAGCCCTTCTTGGTGGAGGTAAAGCCAAAAGTTCATGGGATTATTGTACGTTAACAGGCTATTGCACTCAGGACTGTACACTTGATACCATTACTGCCACAATTGGGGGTTAGTTAATCTAAAAAGAATCCAAGTTTCAAAACATACTTATTGAAACTTGGATTTTTTTCTTTGTTGAACTTTTTCTATTCATCACCACATTCTTAATCGCTTTCTTTTCCCTTTAAAAATCCCGTTGCGATACAATACTGAGCCAAAACGTAAGTTCCCATCACTAAAATGGTTGAATAGGGTAGTGGTTTTGCAAATTGATTAATTGCCAATAAACTATCCGAAATCATAAATAAAACTGCCCCAATTAATACCAAACGATAGCTTTCTGGGCTTCTATTTCTCTCTGATGCCAGTATCGACATCGTTATGATAGCAAGCATGTAAGCAATAAAAGGAAGTTTGATAGAATCGGCTAACTGATTTTGGATAAAAAGGAAAACCGCTGCACCTAAGATTGGAAGTAAGACTCTGGTTATAAAATTTGCTTTTCCTTTCTGACTCAAAAAAACGCTGATATAACAAAGATGAGTCATGAGAAATGACCCTAATCCCATCATAAAATGCGTTTCACCTTCAAACATCAACAAGCTATCTCCCAACATTGAAAATGCAAATGCCACAAGCATGACTTTGTCTTGCCAAACTGATTGATTTCGAGTTTTGAGGAAATAATAAACAATGATTGAGAATAAAATTAGAGGTTTTGTTGCCAAAACTCCTTCCTGAAAGCCCATCGTTCCAGAACAAATTTCAATCAGAGAGATTATAAAATAGATAATCGTAAATGTTTTTAAATTCATGGTTATTGTGTGTGCTTGCTTCAAATACAAAATTCTTAATACTAACTTGACGTAAAAAACCTTTGCTATCCCCATTATTGACTAAATTGCATTTGGGAAAAGAATAAGAAAATAGGAACTAAAGGGCTTTTGGAGTTCATCTAATTTAATTGATAATTGTTGATTGATAACTGATAATTGAAAATCATTATTCCTGAAAAAGTTCAATTAAAAATCCATTTGGTGCAAGCAAAATCATTACCTTACGTGTACCATACAAGGGCGATGTGTGCATGATTGGCTCGTGTAATATTTTGATTTTCTGAGCTTTAGCATTCTCGAAAACAGTTTGGATATTCTTACACGGGAATGTCCAACAACCTAAACCACGGTTGGGGATTTTCATCGCTACACCTGCATCAATTCCCTCGGCATTCAAAAATTCTAATAAAAGTAAATGTCCATTTGCAGCACCTTTGGCATAAACCAACGCAAAACGATACTTTGTACCCACGGGAGCCCCCAAAGCCCCTGAGGTAGTCCAAACTCTGTCTGATCGTAGTTCGAGACCTAAAATATTCACCATAAAATCAATGAATTCTTGTGAATTTTTTAGAATCATTGCTGAATAGCCTGGACCACCCATTTTAGTTTTTTCATCAATTGGTGAGAGCTGAGGCATCCCGTCTCCACGGGTAATGCCTACACCTTTTACAAAATCAGGACCATTGAAAATAGTTTCATAAACTGTATATTTTGATTTATCTGCCGCTTCAACAGGGTAAACATTCATAGCTGACTGAGTACCAAAACCTTTTTTACGAATCAGACTATCCACTTCTGATTGTTTTGTGTTGGGAAATCCCATTGAAAAGGGACCATATTCCAATGAATTCCAAGATTTATGTATGGTTGGTGTAGGTTTATTTAAAACCATTAATCGAACTTTTATTGCAGATGGCACAGTTGGACGTTCCAAAATATACGTCTCCCAGTCAATATCAGCAGGAATATCATACAATTTCCTTTCCTCTGTTTTAGTCTTTGCATCTAATTTGATTGGACCATTCACAGTAAGTCCCATGCCATCCCGATAAAATAGAAGCGTTTCTTCCAGTGAAGTTGTACAAATTGTTGTTCCAAATAATTGCTTGGTTAGAGCATCTTCGGTTTTAGATTTTGGTGCAAGGGCATCACGAGAAGATTGAGCAGAAATTTGAGCAGAAAAAATGGTTAGGCAAAAAAGTAAGATTTTTTTCATTGAGTTTGGGGTGGTTTTGTAATTTAAACTTTGAGATTTAGAGGATTAGAGCCAACTTTTTAAAATGAAAATTTAACTAAGAATCGCTTAAATGTTTGTTTGTAACATATTGAAAATCAATAAAATAAGTTCATCTATGATTTATACGGGAATCCGTGGTACGGTTGAGACATAAATTCATTTAGGTGAAATTAAACCTCAACCGTTCCACGGTTAGCAATGTCTTCCGACTGTGCGTCCCAGAATCAATAATAGAAGAACCATAAATTATTATTCATTATTTTCTTTGCTATAAACCTCTAATCCTCTAAGTAAAAATGTTTTTCATGAATTTCTCAGAATTTCAAAGTCGAAGGCAAATACTTGGCTAAAAGCTCTTGGTAATAAGGCTTCAAAGCTGCTGTATCTGGTTCAACAGGAAGTTTTGAGTATAAATCATAAGGATTGAATTTCCTTACCCATTCAAACATTTCGTGGTCGTGTGCATCCATCAGGTGATTGTACGCCTCCTCACGATGTTGAGAATAAAACGAGTGATAACGAATCATGTACAATGCAGGTTCGGGCAAATAATCTTTCACCATTTGATACAGATATTCGTCATGCCCCCAAGACATATCAACTTTTCGTAAGCCACAATTTGGTTCATAAACACCATATTTTGTATTAAATCTTTTATCGTTTTTATCAGGATTTGCCTCAAAATATTCAGGATAAACAATTTTATCCGAATGTTGACAACCCACAGGAAAGGTATCACCAACGACTGCCCACTGAGGTTCGCCAAAAAGGCATAAAACCTTGCCCATGTCGTGCAATAGCCCCGTAAGCACAAACCAATCGGGGTGTCCATCAGCACGAATGGCTTCGGAAGTTTGCAATAAATGTTGCCATTGGTCGAGCGAAGTATCTGGATCTGAGTCATCAACTAAGGTATTCAGAAAATCGAAAGCCTCCCAAATTGGCATTTCGGTCTTATTGAATTTCAGAAAATCTGTTTGCTTTTGTTTCACAAAATCAAAAGTTTGAAACCTGTGATTCAGTCTATAAAACTCTCGAACAGTATCACGTTCAGGATTATCATAATTGCGATAATCATCCTTAGATTTTTGCTGAGATTCTTCTGGATAACGCAACAAAACGTCATCTTCCCAAACCTCAAGGCTCGCTAAAGGAGCAATTTCTTTTTCTGAAAATTCCATGGAATTGATGTTTAACATGAAAGTTTAAACTGCTTTGAAAACAACTTTGTATCTAAAATTTATGAACTTTATAGGTTTTTCGTTTGTCTCCTTTTTCAATTGTTATAAAATACTGCCCTTCCGCATTATTTGATAAATCTATTTCGAGCTCTGATTTGTTCATTATTTGTTCCAAAATTAGTTGTCCAACACCATTAGTCATTCTTACAGATGTATTTTTAAACACCTCGCTTTGAACTCTTATTTTATCATAGGTAGGGTTAGGAAATATTTTTACCTCAACGTCTTGCAATACTTCACTATTAGTTATCAATTCTAACTTTACGATTCCAGTCCCAGTTACTTTACCAAGGCAGTACGAATCACTAATGGAAAAAACTTTATAGGAAATTGGATTGAGGGGACTCAATTTTATAATGGCGGGGGAAGTTGTAGAATAATACGTTTTTGCAGATAATTCCTCAGAACCGAACTTAATAGTCCAAGGCTGTACACCAGTCAGGTTCACTTTTATATTTATTGATTTTCCTTCTGAATAATAGTAAGTTGTTGAGTCAAAGGTGGCAGTAGGTAGTTTTGAGGAAGACATAGGAAAAAGACTTGCTGCACTACTAACATCCTTATCAGATGCAACCACTCTTAATCTAAAATTGTCCCCTTCAGTCAAGTCTTCAGGAACGGTAACTTTTAAAGGACTTTTTGTACCCTCCGTAATTATATTTTTAAAATTTTCTCCATTTTTATCAGATATCTGACCGAGAAATTGATTTCCAGTGGAAAAATCTCCTGTAAAGTTAAAGTATAAATTATATGTTCTTCCAGGACAAAGTACAAAGTTTGGATTGTAATCCGTTTCTGATGTAATGTTCTTATTAGATAATGGATTAACTGTTATTGTTGCACTCCCTGTGACCTTGCCAATTCCACAGATATTTTCTACTGAACTTAATGTATAGGTTGTTGTCTTTGCTGGTTTTACGAGAATATTATTTTTGTAAAGATTAAAATTGCCTTTTGTCCCATCGGAAAGTACAAATGTTCCATATTCTACATTACCCAATTTTGAGGCATTGTTAATTAACCCCAAGTAAGTTGATTGTCCTGCATTGATAACTGTATTTCCTGATATTGTAATATTAGGTAGATTAACCACACTAAAATAAGAATAAAAATAACTCTTGGTTGTGGATGGTTGTGTAGAATTAACCTCTAAGTAATAATTTCCTTGTGATACATCAGAAGGGATTCGTAACTTTATTATCCCTGATTTAGAAATAGATTCTCCTAAATCATATTTTATCTTGTCATTGTAAATATCAACAAATGAGAACTGGAATTTATTATTGGCTTCATATTCTCCGAAAGTTACATAATTTACTAAGAGGTCTTTCCCAACACAGACAGAATAGGAATTTACATCCTTAATCACAATACTTGGCTTAACAGTTATTTTTGCTGAACCTACCCCAGTCCCATAACCACATAGATTCTCAACTAATTTTATGGAGTAAGTATTGGTTTTCGATGGAATAAAGGAGTATTCATTGTTGTTACTTCCAGAGTATGTAAAAGTAGATACATAAGGATTTCCATTTTCATCAATTGAAGTAATTGTTACTGGTAATGAACCTTCGATTGTGTATTTCAATGAAGCAGAATATCCACCATCTACTGAATTGGTGGTTGTAGAAATAGTTGAACTAACTGGAGTTAAAATATTGAATTTTTCAAAATCGCTTGATTGAGGGGTTGTTGTGTTACTTACCAATCGGATAAAATAAGCTCCAGCTTTGAGATTTGTGGGAAACTTAAAGTTTAATGGATTATTGGAAGTTTTTGTAACTAAATCTGTAAATATTGAATCTTTGATTGATGCAATCTGTAAGTTGAATGTCGTTCCTACATCAGGTTTACCAGTGATAGAATAAACGTAGCTCATAGTCTCTCCTGCACAATAATCAAATCGGTACTCGTAAGGTCTTTTTATTTTGAATGGAACTAAATTTATTCGGACACTATTGGAACTTACTGTTCCGATTCCACACTCATTTGAAACAGACTTTAAAAAAAATGTATTGTTGCCACTACCACTTATAAGTATTTTTTGGAAAGACGAACTGGATTCATTTTTCAAAGTACCATCAGAAAATGTGTAGATTGTACCTCCAGTGTATATTCCACTTAAAAGAGAGGCATTTATACTTGTAGGTTCACCTGAAACTACTGTTCCCTGATTTCCTGTAAAATTTTCATTCGAGTTGTAAGCACTTATTGAAGCTGTTGGCTTACTATTTATTGAAATTTTTTGGAGTAAACTTGTTGAAGTAGGATTACTTGAAATTATCCTGATATAAGCATAATTATTGGGTGTGTAGTTAGAAGGAATGATTGCTTCAATTGGAGAAGTTTTTCCTGTTCCAATAATTAATGGTTTAGGGTCTGTCGAGTATGCAAATAGTTCAACCTTAAATTCATTTTCAGGTTTATATGTTCCCAAAGAAACAAAATTCAATTTTACTTTGTCTCCTGTACAGACTTGTGATAATACACCTTTTATGCTAATATCATTTATTGCTTCATTTTTTACGATTACAGATACAATTTTACCATCATCAATTATTGTTTTTCCACAAGAGTTAGACACAGACAGAATCTTATAATTCGTTGTTTTGATTACAGAAATGGGTAATATTTGATTATTACCTTGGGGATAATAAAATCCAGAAATCCCACTATTAAAAAGAAAATTGGTTGAATCATCAAAAATAACATTCAATGGAGTCGCTCCTGATAGGTAAACAGGAAGATTGGCTACTCCTTTAGTATTCAGATTAATTGGAGAAGTATCATAGAATGTAGCTTTTGGAGGATTTTTTATTCTAATGGTATTCTCGCTGTATGAAAACCCAAAGTCACCATATTTTATTCCCAGCAAAAAATTTACGTCGTTACTACTGTAATTGCTTTCAAAAAAAGTTTTTGGAACAGTGACCGTAACCTTCCCATCATTAAAAACAGCAGGAACATCTGTCTGTTTTCCGTTATACCTATTACTTAAAAAAGCAGAAATCTTTGTTTTACTAAAATCTCCCTTAGTTTTGTATGTAGCATTAATTATTCCACCTAAACATATTTCTCCCTGTTGAAGAGAATCAACCTCAATACCAGGTTTAACGACCACATTCATTACGTTTGTGCCTGAAGAACCAAGCCCACAAGAACTTGAATAAGAGGAGACAGAATAACTTTTGGTTTGGTCTGGTTTTGTGGTATGTGTAAAGGTGAATGGATTGTTATTATATGAAACGTTTCCGTAGTTGTACGAGATAGATGTTCCGTCACTTAAATTAATATTCCAAGGACCAATTCCTGTAACTCGGAATTTTAATTCAATACTTTTTCCCCAATCTACACTTGTACTTGACGAAATTATTTCAGCTGAAGGTTTTTCTCCAATGGTAATCTGATTGGAAGACCAAGGAGAAATTGCCTTGGGACTACTTGTTACTAAGCGATAAGTATAATTTTTAGCCGATGGAATACTATTAGGAATTTGAGCTTCAACAAATCCATCCTTTTCAATCCCATCAAGCTCATATTCTTGAAAAGTATTGTCGGTACTCCGTAAGTTTATTTTGAATTTATTCCCTGAGTCTAATTTACCATCTGCCGAGTATGAAATCCTGAGTACATTTCCGACACAATAATAGTTGCTACTTGCTTTTAGAGTTTTAATTCCAATATCATTTACAGTAATTGTTGCACTACCCGAACCGCTTGAACGCCCACAAACATTTTCAATGTAAGCTATCTTGTAAACAGTTGATTTGGATGGATATATTTTGTTAGTTAAATCATAAAAATTGTTATCCGTATTGATGTAATTGAGCGTTATTCTTGAACTATCGTTAAAGACTACTTTTATGGGTACAGACCCACTTCCTTTGAATATTAAGTTTGTAGCATTGTAAGGATTGATTGTAGTGATTGTTGCATCGGATAATGTTAAGTCTGCCTTTGTTGAGATGCTTGGGAGATATGAATCTGTACCTAAAATATTGGGCTTATTAGCAACAACCCTCAAGTAATAGCTATAATAGTTACTATTAATATTTAAGGGAATTGTCGCTTTCAAGGGAGAAGTTGTACCTTCCGTTACAAGGTCTGTCCAAATGTTATCGTTGCTTGAGCGAATTTGGACTTTGAAAACATTGCCATTATCAAAAGTTCCTGTTAATGAAAATGGAACCAATATCGTTCCTCCTTTACAAGCTATACTTGTAATATTACCAGTAGTGATTGCTTGTTGTGCATTCAAAATTTGTAAGAATAGTGTAAGCAAAAAAAATGTAGATAAAATAGTTTTTTTCATAAAGAATTGGATAAAAAAGTATGTTGTTTATTAATCTGTGTACATTTCAAAGATAATAGGTTTGAACAAAAAAAGGAATAATTGAATGGTAAATTAATTATGAGAACACTTTTCAAAACAAATCCACGTTTATTGAACATTATTAGGATAATTTGATTATTGAAATTTTTGGGACAAACCAACACGATATTTTGTATAGATATTGTGATAAAATATACTGACATCAGTGGCTGTCCCAAAAAGTTTGTGGCTGTT
>JAAFJL010000077.1 GCA_013298865.1 Cytophagales bacterium
TCTATTTCGGCAACTTTTGCTCGTTTAAATGGCTCACTAAATGTACGAGTAATCTTTGTTTTGTCCATAAGTTGGGTTGTTTTATTTGTCAACCTATTTCAGGACGATACAAAATGTCATTTTTAGTAAAAAACTAACATCTTTTTCCAGCTTTTTGCTCATTTACTCAAAAAAATGATAACCAGAAATACTTATGTATAAACCGTAGCCTTCAAAAGGACGACTTCCGTATATATCAATGAAAACTACCTGAAAACCTATAAAACTCTTCAGTATAATTCTCTCTTTCTCCCCACCTTCTTTTATCTCTTCAATTTTTGTAGTTTTGTTTTACGAAAAATTATTTTCCTAAACAAAAAGAAAACTCAAAAATGAAAAAACTCATTCTATTATTGACATTTATTTCCTTTCATTCTTTTGCTCAAAAACTCAGTAAACAACAGTTCATTGATGGTTTGATGAAAAAAATGACTTTGGATGAAAAAATAGGACAACTTAACCTACTTACCGCAGGTGAAGCTACCACGGGTTCGACGGTCAGCACGGACATTGAGGCAAAAATAAAATCGGGACAATTGGGCGGATTATTCAGTATTTCTACGCCCCAACGCATCAGAAAAGTTCAAGAAATTGCTGTTAATCAGAGTAGAATGAAAATTCCGATGATTTTTGGGATGGACGTAATTCATGGTTATCGTACACTTTTCCCGATTCCCTTGGGTTTGTCATGTACTTGGGACATGGCAGTTATTGAACGCTCAGCTCAAATTGCTGCGAGTGAAGCCAGTGCTGATGGCATCTGTTGGACATACTCGCCTATGGTGGATATTTCTCGTGATCCACGTTGGGGACGTATTTCGGAAGGTTCGGGCGAAGACCCATTCTTGGGTTCTGCCATTGCCAAAGCGATGGTTAGAGGTTATCAGGGCAATAATTATGCTTCAAACTCCAATATTATGGCTTGTGTAAAACACTACGCATTGTACGGTGCTGCCGAGGCTGGACGTGATTATAACACCGTGGACATGAGCCGTACACGGATGTACAATGAGTATTTTCCACCCTACAAAGCGGCTGTGGATGCGGGCGTAGGCTCTGTAATGGCATCTTTTAATGAAATTGATGGCGTTCCTGCAACTGCCAATAAATGGTTGTTGGATGATGTACTTCGGAAACAATGGGGCTTCAAAGGTTTCTTGGTGACAGACTATACGGGCATCAACGAAATGATTGATCATGGTGTTGGCGACTTGCAAACGGTTTCGGCAAAAGCCATGAAAGCAGGTATTGATATGGACATGGTGGGCGAAGGTTTTTTGAGTACTTTGAAAAAATCTGTGACTGAAAAGAAAGTAACTGAAAGCGAAATTGATGCTGCTTGTCGTAGGATTTTATCGGCAAAATACGACTTAGGTTTGTTTGAAAATCCGTACCGTTTTTGTGATGAAAACAAAGCCAAGACAGAAATTTTTAGTGCTAATAACAGAAATGAAGCCCGCAAAATTGCTACAAAATCTTTCGTTTTACTGAAAAATTTGAATCAAACTCTTCCCTTATCGAAGAAAGGAACAATTGCTTTGGTTGGTCCTTTGGCGGATAATAAAGAAAATATGGCAGGAACATGGAGCGTTTCGGGTGATTTTCCTAAGTCGATTTCTGTGTTGCAAGGAATCAAAAATGTAGCAGGAAATAGCGTAAACATCGTTTCTGCTCGTGGGGCTAACATTACTTCGGATGCAAAATTGGAAGAAAGAGTCAGTATTTTCGGGAAACCCACTTACCGAGATAACAGAAGCGATGCAGAAATGATTGAAGAAGCCCTGAAGGTTTCAGCCAATGCGGATGTCATTGTGGCGGCATTGGGTGAAGCAGCCGAAATGACGGGTGAAGCAGCGAGTCGGTCGGATATTAGTTTACCGCAAAATCAACAAGATTTATTGAAAGCTCTTCTGAAAACAGGAAAACCCGTGGTATTGGTTTTGTTCACAGGTCGCCCTCTGACTTTGACTTGGGAAAATGAAAATGTAACAGCTATTTTGAACGTTTGGTTTGCAGGAAGCGAAGCAGGAGATGCCATTGCCGATGTGCTTTTTGGAGACGTAAATCCATCGGGTAAATTGAGTGCAACTTTCCCAAGAAACGTTGGACAAATCCCGATTTATTATAGTCATAAAAATACAGGTCGTCCGCTTGGCGATGATTCAAAATGGTTTCAGAAATTTCGCTCAAACTACTTAGATGTGCCAAATTCGCCACTTTTTCCATTTGGTTATGGGTTAAGTTACACGACTTTTCAATACAGTGACATTAAATTGAGCAACAGTAGTCTGACACAAAATGATAAAATTATAGCTTCTGTTGAGGTAAAGAATACTGGTAAATTTGACGGTGAAGAAGTTGTACAATTATACCTGCACGACAAAGTGGGAAGTACCGCAAGACCAGTAAAAGAACTGAAAGGATTTGAAAAAATTATGCTTAAAAAAGGAGAATCAAAGACAGTAAGTTTCACGATTTCGGTGAATGATTTGAAATTTTACGACAATAATCTCAACTACCTGGCAGAACCTGGCGAATTTGAATTGATGATTGGGACAAATTCCGAAGACTTGAAGAAAGTTGGATTTGTGTTGAAGTGAGTTTTTGTGGGGGAGTTGGAATTAAATTTTTCAAAAAATCCAACCATTTGACTCATTTTCAAGTCTTTAGAATGGGAATTAACCATACTTCAGCAATTTCCTTTTTGGCAAAAAGACCTCGTGAGAGGTCAAACATGATTAGCCATACATGAAACGTATGGAATAGAGAAATGAGCGAATTCAACCCCGAATGGGGTTGAAGCCACAAATTAATTCATTTTTCCCCGAGTTTCACTCAGGGCTAATCAAATTCAATCCTTTCAGGATTTCAGAAAAGAAATTGCTAAGCATACTTTTGTTTGATTCCCATTTTTTAAATCAAAGCGAATACTGATTATGAAACATTTCTTAGTACTGGTCTTTATGGCTACAATGTTGGTTGCCTGTTTTTTTGAAGAATTAAACCCACAAGATATTGTAGGGAAATGGACTTTCACAGGGTTTACACAAGAACTTGAAAGAGATGGAATTACGTGGAGTCCCTGGAAAAAAACCTCCAATATGAATGTTAATAATTTTTACGAATTCAAAAGTGATGGAAAGTTTAATTACGCACCAAGAACTACGGTAGATTCTTGTGTTTTTGGCGAACGGTATTTGACAAAATCAATTAATTCAACTCTTGTTGTAGAATTTACAGATTATAAGCCGTCGAACTTTTGTGTTGTTTGGGACGGTTTTTTTTACACTTGGATTATTCAAAACATTTCTACTGATTCTATGACCATCGCAAGCGGAAATAGTAGATCTAAATACGTTCGCATAAAATGAAAAAATACATTTATGTTCTTTTTGCTTTTTTCTTGTTTCATGCAGGAACAAGCCATGCCCAAATTAAATTTGGGATATATACTGGGCTGGGAATCAGTAGATTAGGAAGTGCAAATCTTGATTTTAAATCAGCGGGTAGTTACACATTAGGCACAATTGCATCAATACCAATAAAAAATAATTTCCAATTTGTTACTGGGTTTAGCTATGAAATTTTACAAGCGAGTCGAAATCAATTAGTTTTTAGGACAGACGGGAAATTGGCATGGGGAAGAAATTCAATGAATACTCAGTTGGGGTATTTTACAATCCCAGCAATCATGAAATATACTTTGAAAGTAAAGAAAAAACCAACTTGGTATGTAGAAGGAGGAGGATATGCTTCTTACCTAACGAGTTTTAAAACTCAGGGAACGATAGGTTATAAATATCCAATTTTTCCAGAAGATGAATATAATGAACCTCTCAGTAGGTATAACCGATTGGCTGCTGGAATTTCTTTTGGGACAGGGTTTTACATCAATTCTCACTTTAGCATTGGGGGAAGATATAATTATGGACTTACGTCTCTCAATAGTGAAAAAGTGAATTTTCAGAATACACAATTTCTGCTGAGTTATTATTTTTGAAAGAATTCAGAAAGAATAAATTATGGAAGAACCATCTTTTCTATTTGTAGCCTATATTATTTTCTTTATTGGTTCGTCCATTTTCCGAAATCGGATGATTTTAGCTACAAAAAACGGGCTTATTTTTTGGATCCCAGCTTATGTGCTTTCTTCTTATGCTTATTTAGAATTGTTGAATAAATTTCATCAAATTTTACGAGATAATGGCATTTACCTTGAATTTGGTCATGCAAGTATAGTTTTATTAGGATTGGATTTACTGTGTTTTATTACTGGAATAATTTTTATGATTAGTGTATTTGTTATTCAGATAAAGAAAGACCAATAAAACTGATTTCTCAAATCAAAATCAACCCAGATTTCTCAAAACCTTCTCCGTCATTTTCTTGTTTTATTTGAAAGTATTTTTCGTAAATTTATTCTACTTACTCAATCACAACATGAAGAAAGCCTTTACCTTCCTACTCATTTCTATCAGTTTTTCGGGGATTTCTCAAAGAGAATATTCTACAGACCCTATCAATCCTAATGAACCGACCCTTTCGTATGTGTATGCGGCAGGAGGTACTTTTAAACTTTATCGAGATATTGAGGGGAGTCCCTATATCAGTGATGCCTTTGTTAATGGAGAGTGTATCTCGCCGAATGGAAGGGTATTCAAAAATCAAAGTCTTCGATTTAATACTTACACAGGCGAACTTGAATATTTAGAAAACGAAAATGTCTATATTCTGCAAAGTCCAATATCATCTTTTATGTTGAAAACGGATGAAGAAAATTATGTTTTCAAGAATGGTTTTATGGAAGTGGGGCTAAAACCATCATTGTTTTTTCAAGTGATTTATGAAGGTAAAGTAAAACTATTGAAATTATACAAATCAGAAATCAAGGAGATTTTGGATAGAACAGGAGGGTTTGCAGGATATAAATACATAAACAAAAGCCAATTTTATTTGATTGATGAAAAAGGGAAGGTCTCAGATTTTAACCCCAAAAGTGCAGACGATTATTTGACTTTAGCACAATCAAAAAAGAAAAAATTAGAAGAATTTATAGCTTCAAAAAAAATAAAATTCAAAAATACTGGACAAATGTGGCAAGTATTAGCTTACCTTGAAACCGAGAATTAGAATTGTTTTATCCGTATCTTTGGGTACGGATTTTTTATTTTCATGCTTATTTCTTTATGTACATAGCTTTATTGATTTGTATTTCCTTAGTGCTTGCCAATGTGGTAATTGGAGTATATTCCGAACGGAAAATTGCTGCTTTTATGCAAGATAGATTAGGTCCGATGGAAGTCGGTAAATTTGGCTTTCTACAAATTTTTGCAGACCTTTTCAAACTCCTCCAAAAAGAAGATATTGTACCAGCTTTAGCAGACAGAAAACTCTTCTTGGCTGCTCCGTGCTTGATTTTTATTGCGATTTTCGCAGGTTTTGCCGTGTTACCCTTAGGACCAAGTGAATACCTACAAGGGGCAAAAGTAGAGATAGGTGTCTTCTATTTATTAGCGATTGTCTCGATTGATATTATTGGAATCTTGATGGCAGGCTGGGCTTCAAATAACAAGTATTCGCTCTATGGGGCTATGCGGTCGGTGGCACAAATTGTTTCTTACGAAATCCCTTTGGGCTTGTCGGTCGTATGTGTAGTAATTATTTGTCAGAGTCTTGATTTACAGGAAATTAGTTTCCAACAAGGGATATTTTCACCAGAGGAAAATTATCTTTTTGGCATAAAAGCCCTGGGAATAGATGTAACGCAGGTTGGTGGAATTTTTACTTGGAATGTGATTAGAATGCCCTTCTTTTTCTTTCTTTATATCGTATTCTTTATTGCAACTTTGGCAGAAAGTAACAGAGCTCCTTTTGATATTCCAGAGGCAGAATCTGAATTGGTCGGAGGATTTCATACAGAATATTCAGGAATGCGTTGGGGTTTGGTATTTTTATCAGAATACGGCATGATGCTCCTGGTCAGTTTTTTAGGGGCAATCTTATTTTGGGGTAGTTGGAATACCCCTTTTCCTAATATCGGTTTTGTTCGTTTGGCAGACTGGACTTCTGGAAATTCAGGTACTTGGGTCGGTATTGCTTGGGGAGTTTTCTGGTTATTCCTGAAAGCCTACATGGGAGTTTTTCTCCAGATGTGGGTACGTTGGACTTACCCACGCCTACGAGTTGACCAACTGATGTACCTTACTTGGAAAGTCCTGACGCCAATCTCAATAATTTTTATTTTTTTGTCAAGCATCTGGCGTTTGTTAATGATTTGATTTACGTCTCTTGTCGCTTAAAAGTCTTGTGTCAACAGATAAATCTGAAATACCGCCATACTTAGGACAGTACTCAAAACAATATCAATTAATTTTGTTTAATCATACTCCTCACCATAACTCACAAAAATGTTAATCAATCCAAATAGTATGTCAAAAAAAATATTTCTTCTGCTGGTCTTCTGCATTACGACTTTTTTCACCTTTGCCCAAAACATTACTTTGCCCAAACTTAGTGGTATAGTTACAGATGCTAATACTGGACAGCCATTGGTTGGGGCAGCTATATCGTTAGATTTTAAAAAATCGGGTGTAATCACAAATGCCAGTGGCTATTATGAAGCATTTTTACCTGTCGGTGAAATCATCATTAAAGTTAGTAACGTGGGCTATAAACCCTTTCGGACAAAGGTTGTCATCAGGGGTGACTACAAATTGGATATTCAGTTAGAAGATGTTTCTAAAACTTTGGAAGAAGTTATCGTGTCGAGCGAGGCTACCAAAAAGAATATTCAGACACCTTCTTTGGGAGTTACATCCCTGAGTATCAAAGGAATAAAGAAATTGCCAGCCATGATGGGTGAGGTTGACATCATTCGTAGTTTACAAACTTTGCCAGGGGTTTCTTCGGTTGGGGAAGGCTCGAACGGTATCAATGTTAGGGGAGGGGCAATTGACCAAAATCTAATCTTTGTTGACGAAACACCCATCTTTAATCCGACTCACTTGTTTGGTTTGTTTTCAGTTTTTGCTTCTGACGCCATCCGTGAATTAGAATTGTACAAGGGTGGTGTACCTTCTCGTTTTGGGGGAAGAACCGCTTCGATTTTGGATATTAAAATGGCAGAGCCAAATCTCGAAAAATTCAAATTACAAGGTGGAATTGGACCAGTTTCTAACCGTTTGATGACCGAAGTTCCCATCATTAAAGAAAAATTAGCAGTATTGGTGGCTGGTCGTTTGTCGTATAATGATTTCTTGTTCAAATGGTTTGGTCCAGCTAATCTTCAAAATACTCGTGCAAATTTTACGGATTTAGCAGTAAAGGTTTTTTACAGACCTGATAAAAATAATTCTATTTCCCTAACATCGTATTTGAGTAATGATTTTTATCAGGTTGACTCACTTTTTAGTTTGGAAAATGTAGTAGCCAAGCAAACAAAATTTGATTATGGACACCAAAATTTTGCCGTACACTGGGGACATTATTTTAGTCCAAAAGTGTATATGGACGTTGTGGGCGTACAAAGTACCTATAATACACGTACCTACGCACCCGATAGCGTAAACCGCATTGACTTGAAAAATAGTATTGGTTATAAAAACCTAAAAGCAACGATTGACTATCAACCAACAGAAAGCCATCATACCAATTTCGGAATAAGTTTGGTGCGTTATGACATTGCACCAGGGACATTGAATCAAGGAATTATTTCACGAGTTTCTCCGATAGATTTAGCCAAAGAACAATCATTAGAAATAGCAGCTTTTGCCGATGACGAGTTCAAGGTGAGTAAGAAATTCACGATTCAGTATGGTTTACGATTTGTACAATTCTACAATTTAGGACCATTTACAACTACAAAATACCAAGAAGGTTTGCCACTTTCTACTGCCCCAGTGATTGGTACTGAGACTTTTGAGTCTGGAAAAGTTGTAAAATCTTATGGAGGTTTTGAGCCACGAATCACGATGAAATTCTCAACTTCTGAAACCAGTACGCTCAAGTTTGGCTATAACAGAATGCAGCAATTTGTACAGTTACTTTCTAATAATACCACACCATTGCCGACTTCTCGTTGGAAGATTTCTGATGAATATGTGAAACCACAAGTAAGTGATTTCGTTTCATTAGGTTTTTTCAAAACATTAAAAGAAAGTATTTGGGAAGTTTCTGCTGAAACCTATTACAGGAAAACTCAGAATATAGTAGAATACCTTTCTGGTGCAAAATTGCAATTGAATCCGACCATCGAAACGCAATTGCTACAAGGCGAAGGCAAGGCGTATGGTATGGAATTGATGTTGACTAAAAGACGTGGAGAGTTTTCTGGTTGGTTGAGTTACACCTATTCAAGGGCATTACAGCAAATAAATGGTGCAACTGCTGCTGAGAAAATCAGTAACGGAGATTGGTTTCCGACAAACTATGACAAACCGCACAATGTTAATATGATGCTGAACATTCAGCCAACGAAACACCATAGTTTCTCGTTTACATTTGCATATCAGACAGGTCGTCCGTATTCTTCGCCAGTTGGTTTGTTCAGATTGGCAGACAAAACGTATCCAGTTTACGAAAGCCGAAACAATGACCGTATCAGAGATTACCATAGATTAGATTTCTCTTGGACAATCAACAATCCATCTATGAAGGCACAACGTTGGGAAGGTAGCTGGACATTTACAGTCTATAACTTGTACGGACGAAAAAATCCATATTCGGTTTATTTTAAATCAGATAAAGCAGGACTCAAAGCCTATGAATTAGGTGTTTTTGCTGCTCCATTTGTCTCATTAACATATAATTTTAAATTTTTGTAATTGTTTAGTTAATGCCCACTTTTTAGTCTTTGAGGCTAATTTATTAATTTGTTCAATCCAATATTCTGAAATGAAAAAACAGTTTCCCATATATTTTGTCTTAATACTTGGTCTCATAGCATCTTGTATTACGCCGCTTACAGATTTCCAGCAATTAGATTCTAAATCGTTTCTTACGGTAGAATCATCTCTTTCAGATCAGTTAGGTCCACATACTGTTCAGTTAACATTTTCTTCTGCATCAGTAAAGAGTAATTTCATACAACCCGTCAGAAAAGCGACGGTATATCTCACTGATGACAAGGGCATTAGAGAAAACTTTTTAGAAACAAATCCAACAACAGCCGCAGGAGTATATACATCATCTCCTAATTTTAGAGGTAAGGTTGGTAACACGTATGTGCTTCATATAGAAACAACTGACGGGAAAAAGTATGTTTCTAACCCTGAAACAATGCCCGATGCCCCAGAGATTCAAACACCCACTTATCAGTTTGATGTTAAAACTAATTATTCAGTTGGTGATCCCCGTCGGGCAGGATTTAATGTTTTTGTAAATCTTCAAGATTCTCCAAAATTGGGCGAATATTATCAATGGTACTGGAAACACTATGAACCAATTTATATTTGTGCCACTTGCCCTGGTGGGACTTATAATTTTGCTAAAAATATCTGTGAAACGCCCAAAGGTAGTGGCGTAGGTGGTGGGGCTCCAACAGACGTTCCAACGCTCAATTATTTGTGTGATGGAAGTTGCTGGGATATTCAGTTCGGGGTAGAGATAAATGTTTTTGCTGATACGTACTATAACGGGCAAAAAATTACGGGAAAACAAATTGCAAGAGCTCCTTTCGATGGACGTTCGCCGTACTATTTACAGATTGAACAGCGAGGAATCACACAATCAGCCTATGATTATCAGCAAGGAATAGCTAATCAATTACAAAACTCAGGAACATTTTTTGATGTCCCTGCTGAGACTCGTTTCAATACCAACATGAAATCTTTGACAAATTCGACAGAGAAAATTTTGGGTATTTTTAATGTTTTTGCTGTTAAAAAGAAAATAATTTACATTGATAGAGAAAAAGGTATTGGGCAAGAAAATCCTGTAGTGCCTCAGATAACAGGAGAAATTTTTTCTTGTAATCCTCCATTTCCCCCGTGCAAAGACAGAGTTCCATGTTTTGAAAGTAAGTTAAGAACGAAAATTAAACCAGAAGGTTGGGTGAATTAAGGAATATTTATTGAGATTATAATTCGTCTTTCAAGAACATAATAGTATTCCTATTGTTATGTTTTTGAAAGATTTTTTTCTGCAAAGTGTTAATAGTCAATAGTTTACATTTTAAAACATACCTCATCATGAAGAAGGAAATTTTGATTTATTTTGGAACTAAATACATAATGTCGCAAAACTTTTCTCCTGTCGATATGGGATTAAATCGGCTAAAAATGCTCCCCTCTCAGCAGGAGAGGGGTTGGGGGAGAGGTTTCAACAAGCAAAATTGGACTTACGATATTAAGTATATACTTTCGATTTACTTTACGGCAATTATAGGACTAATGACTTCTTGTATTACACCTATTAGCGATTTTCCACAAATCACATCAAGGTCATTTTTAACTATTGAAACTGCTCTGACAGACCAGACAGAGGTAAATTATGTAAAGATGACATATTCTTCAAGCTCAATAAAAATCAATTTTATTAGACCCGTCAAAAAAGCCAAAGTGTATGTGGTTGATGAGAAAGGCGTTAGAGAAAATTTCATAGAATCCAGTTTAGCCACACAAGAAGGAACGTATTTTCCTTCACCGAATTTCAAAGGTAAAATTGGTAGTACCTACACGCTTACCATTGAAACTGCCGATGGTAAAAAGTATGTTTCCCAAGCAGAAACGATGCCTACTGTCCCTGAAATTCAAGAACCAACTACCCAATTTGAAGCCAAAACTAATTATGATGTTACTGACGTTAGTAGGGTAGGGTTCAATGTTTATATTAACCTGCAAGATTCGCCTAAAAAAGGAGAATATTATAAATGGTATTGGAAACACTATGAGAAAATTGCTTTCTGTCATACTTGTACCAACGGAAAATTTAATTTCAAGTTAGGCAGCTGTGTTGTCATTGACCCGCCAGCACCAAATGGAGGTGATATAGAGACAGTGCCTACCTATAATTATTATTGTGATGGACAATGTTGGAATATAACTACTGGATTAGACATTAATATCTTGGCAGATACATACATAAACGGAGAGTTAGTTTCTGGCAAAAAAATAGCAAGAATTCCCTACGACGGTAAAAATCCGTACTATTTTAGGTTAGAACAAAGAGCAATAACAAAAACAGCCTTTGAGTATCAGCAAGGTATTGTAGAGCAATTGCAAAACTCTGGGACTTTATTTGATGTTCCTGCCGAGACACGTTTTAACACCAATATAAAATCTTTGACCAATCCAGAAGACAAAGTATTAGGAATTTTCAATGTCTATTCGTTCAAAAAACAAATTTTATACATCAAAAGAGACAAGGGTGTTCCTATCCAAGAAAAACCTGTGCCAATCATTTATACAGGTGAAATATTCTCTTGTAGTGGCTTTGACCCAACTTGTATAGACAGAACCCCTTGCGAAGAAAGTAGTAACAGAACCAAAATAAAACCCGAAGGTTGGGTAGATTAGGAAACATTTTTTTTGAAATTATAGTTTTCTACTAACAACTAATTAAACAAATCCACAATTCAGTGTCAAATAATTCAAAATTCAAGACAGGTGTCTTAATCGTTAATTTGGGTACTCCAGACAGCCCTAATACCCCCGATGTTCGTAAATATCTCAGAGAATTCCTCATGGACGGACGTGTGATAGATATTCCTTACGTTTTCAGATGGATGCTTATTAACTTAATAATTGCTCCATTTAGAGCCCCAAAATCTGCAAAAATATACAAAGAACTTTGGGAAGAAAGAGGCTCGCCATTGAAGTTTTACGGTGAGGATGTCGAGAAAATGTTACAAGCCAAAATAGGAGAGGAGTACGAAGTAAAATTAGCCATGCGTTACCAAAGTCCGAGCATGAATGATGGTTTGGCACATTTCAAAAAATCTGGTTTCAAGAAAATTATCATCATTCCATTTTTTCCACAATATGCTTCTGCTTCGACAGGTTCTGTTTACGAAAAAGCAATGAAAATTGTGTCAACATGGCAAGTTATTCCCGAAATAAAGTTTGTCAATACGTACTATGATCATCCTAAATTTATTGAGCATTTCACGACTGCCGCTCGCAAGTATATAGCCAAACAAGAGTTTGATCATTACTTATTTAGTTATCATGGAATTCCAGAACGCCATATCAGAAAAGGAGATTGTACGGGTGAAACTTGCGTATTTGGTAGCTGTTGCGAGAGTATAAGACCCATGAATCAGTATTGTTACAGGGCTCAATGTTTTGAAACTACCCGACTGATGGTGAAGGAGTTAGGTCTTACAGAGGGGCAATTTACTACTTCTTTTCAGTCTCGTCTTGGGCGTGACCCTTGGGTTAAACCCTATACTGATGAAGTAATTGTTGACTTGGCAAAATCAGGAAAAACTAAAGTTTTAGCATTTTCGGCAGCCTTTGTTTCTGACTGCTTAGAGACAACCATAGAAGTAGGAGATGAATACAAAGAACTTTTTGAAGAAAACGGAGGTGAGCATTTACAATTGGTAGAGAGTCTTAATAACTCAGAAATTTGGATAGAATTGTTAGAAGATTTGGTAAAGAAGAATTCGTAGAATTTTTTGGTAGAAAACAAAAGGCGAGGTATGGTTTTAAAACAGTACCTCGCTTTTTGTTTTTTCAAACTACCGCTCACTCATTCATCATACCATTCACTCTTACAAATATAGATTTTACAAGACAAATTCATGAAATTAGAAGAATAATTCCCAGCCATTTAACATATTGACTTATGGAATACTTTATTCGTTCAGGAGGACAAGGTACTGATGATGATCTCGCACAGATTGTCTTGAAATTAGTCTGCAATTTTGATTATAAGAAAAGAGGTAAAAATACCACAGCTTCTAAAGGAACTGCCACCAAGAAATCACCTGTAATTGCTCCGCATTTTTCTGGGTTTAGAATGCTTGCTACGGGAGTAGAAGCACGATTGACTAATAACATCACTCTTACGAAAATAAGTGGGAAAGGACATACGATGATGGATTACTTCGTGATGCAAAACCGAAAAACTTTCTCTTTTGATTATCAACGAAAGGTTGTAGGATGGAATTATTTTGCAGATGCCCGACTTTTTCTTAACTTGACAGGCGGTCATTTCAACCAAGTGCAAGTAACGGGTTCTCATGTAGCTTCTGTAAAAGTTGCAGATTCAGACAAACTAATGGAATCCATTAAACGTTCGGCAAAATATATGCCTGGCGAATTGTATGAGCAGGTAAAAGCCTTACTCACTCCAGAAGCTATTGCAGGAATGGCGGCTTTCGGAGCTACTTATGTAGCGAGTCAGCTTACGCCAGTAGGTTGGATTGCCGATGCTCTCGTAGCAGTAATGTTTATCGGTGGAGTAATTTTTATGGGAACAGAATTGATAGAAGTAGGCAAACTACTCATAAAATTCTATGAAACCGCCACCAATGCCAGTTCAGATGCCCAATACGATGAAGCAGGGAAATATTTTGCCGAAGCCGTAATCAAAGTAGGAGTGGATGTAATCATAACAATTATTTTCCATAAAGCTACCAAAGCAGTTGATAGAAAAATTATCAAAGTCAAATCCAATAGTGGCGGAGGCGGTGGTGGAAATGGTAGTGGAAAGGAAGTTGGTAGGAAAAAAGGAACTGAATTTGAGAAACCAAAGGAGGAAGAAAGTAAACCTAAAACTCCTAAAGTAATTAAAAAATATAAAGATGGTTGGAGTCAAGAAAAAGTTTTAGCAATTGAAAAAGGGAAAAGACCATCTCCAAGTACTTATCTCACAGAAGAATATATTGCTGATTATAAAGCAAAGTTTGAAAAAGAAGGTGGATCTTTTATTGTTGTTAAAAGTTGGACTGAAGGTGGAAATCCAAAATATACAACTCTTCCAGAAAGAAAATTTGTAGGCTTGAAATCTGAAATGGATGCTGTAATTGCTAAGTATGAAAAGAGTGGAAAGGATTGGAAAGTTTTAAGAGATGAGCTAAATTTAGGAAAAGATGTTGATTTGTCACTCGATGAAATACATTATGTAACTGTTAAGCCAAATGATCCAAGATTCAAATTCGAGATGCCTGATGGAAATGAGCGTGGTGCTATTGATGGAGAGTGGGTTCCTGGAGGACATACTAAGAGTGGAACAACAGAAGCAGCATTGGTTGGGGCTGAGAAAGTTGATCATGGGAAGAAAATAGAGAATTTGTTAAATATTTTCGGCAAAGGAAACACTAAAAAAATTAAATGATACAAACAATGAATCTCTTTGAAGAAGCAATTAAAAAAGAAGAATTACTAAACTTTGTTATTGGACAGGATGAATACTTTATTCCTGATAGAGACTATGGTGAATACTGGGTTTTAATGGCATGGAAAACGTCTATTATTCCTTATAAAGTTGAAAAAGGAGAGAGTCTTACTAACGATTCAATTGTACTTATGATTGATGAACTGATAGACGCAGAAGGAATTTCAATGAATAAGAAGATAGATTTTTGCTTACATCATCTCTATGTATATTATTACCTGAGAGGAGAGAAGTTTTTTGAGTCAGATGCCTTTGAAAGCAACTATCAGAATATACACAAATTCTTGAATGATTATTTTGTAAACTACAAGCAAGATGTAGATTACAAAGCCAGTAGAAATTCAGTTTCGATGATTATGGAAAAAGGTGGGTTAAAGTCTTATCTAATTGCTAATGAGTAAGTTATGCTTGAGAAATCTAATCAATGAAAATTGAAATTACGTCGGAATTATTCCTAATAAATGACCAAAGTCTTGAAATAAAGAAGACTGAGGCTTCTGTTTTTTTAGCAGTAATCAATGACAATTATAGGAAAATTGAACTTGATAATGACTCTATCGTATATATTTATGACGATTTGGGCATTAAATTTTGGGAAAAAGAGAACGTTGTTACAGAATTCCAGATTTCCTTGGATAAATCTGTGAATGAATATATGCCCCAACAAGGCTATCAGGGTGAACTTTTCTATAAAAATAAGCCAATTGCTGACGTTAGATTTTTGAACCACCTCACTGCATTCGATAAAAATCTGGAAAAAGACATGGATAACTTCAGATTTGGTGTGAATACTTATAAGAGTTTCAACCCAAAACAAAATATCTCTTTCCGAATTTTGGACATGAATGTGAGTACAATTTCAATAGTTTAGGAATAGTAAATAAACAAAGTAACATTCTTAGAATAAAGATTAGAAGCGTACCACGGTTCAAAATCGTGGTACGCTTACAATATAACTCCGTAGCTGGTCTCCTGACCAGTCCACTCACACTAAGTTTCATTTGAGCTACATTTACAGTAAATTTCTTTATTTTTGTAAAGAGCTTACATTTTCAAAATCCATTCTCATGAAACTCAGAACTATCCTGTATTCCCTTCTTGCATTAGTAATTATTACTCCGATTTTATTGTACGTTGGCTCCTTGGATTGGTCAAGGGAACATACTGGAAAGGCATCAAACCTTCCCCTGTTTTCTAAAAATACCAAAGATGGCGTGTATAGATTACCTGCAAACGGATATGAATTTGTGGTGCGTGTAGCAGGAATGAATAATACAGGTGAAGCCGTTATTTTGCTGCATGGTTTCCCCGAATCATCATTGATGTGGGAATCTCTTATCCAAAAAACTGCTCAGGCTGGTTATAAAGTTGTAGCTTTTGACCAACGTGGATACAGTCCAAACGCTCGCCCTTCTGGTATTGAAGCCTATCACTTAAATCAACTATCAAGTGATGTTTTGGCTGTGGCAAAGCAAGTTGGGTTTGAAAAATTTCATTTACTGGGGCATGACTGGGGTGCAGCAGTTGGTTGTAAAACTGTTATGGAAAATCCCTCAAAAATTTTAACATGGACGGCGTTGTCTATTCCACACATTGGGGCATTTTTTAATGGAGTTCTCAACGATACCGTTCAGCGTAAACGGAGTGGCTATTTTAAAATGTTCCAAAAACCAATACTCCCCGAATTTCTCTTGACTTATTTAGGGCAAAAGACTTTAAAAGGGCTTTTGGCAAAACTACCTACTCAACAAAAAGAAGAATATCTCAGTATTCTTGCTGAACCTGGGGCTTTAACCGCAGAATTGAATTGGTACAGAGCCATGGATGTAGAAGGTTTTGTAAAAAATAAAACCTTTGAAAAACCAATTACCTGTCCGTCGCTATTTATTTGGGGTAAAAAAGATTTCGTCATTGCAGAGTCTGTCATAAACAATCAAACTCCTTACTTCAAAAATTCACTGACGATGCTCCCACTTGATGCTGGGCATAATCTGATTCAAGAAAAAGAGCAAGAAGTGACAGATGCCGTGATGAAACATTGGAAAACTAAACCTACATCGGGTGAATAGAATGACCACCGTCCATCACGATGCCTTGCCCTGTAATAAAATCACTCTGGTTTGATGCCAAAAATACCGCAATTCCTTCCATTTGATTTAACTGCCCAATCTGCCCGTTTGCGACTCTTCTTTTTACACCGTCTTTGAAAGCCTGTGGAGTATTTACAGACATTTCGGTTTCGATATATCCTGGCAAAATAGCATTTACTTGGATATTATTTTGCCCTAATTCTACTGATAAAGCCCTTGTCAGACCCATCACAGCTGCTTTTGTTGTGGCATAACCAGTAGCATATCCCATGCCCATAAGTGCCGCAATAGAAGAAGTTACAATCAATTTTCCACCGGATTTTCGTTCTATTAAATGAGCAATTACTGGTTTGTAGGTATAGATTACGCTATTCAAATTCAGGTTCAAAACATTGTTCCAGTCGGTTGTAGTACTTTTATGCAAAAGCCCTTGTTTACCAGAACCTCCTGCATTGGCAAAACAAATATCTATTTTTCCGAAGTGTAATAACGTTTCTGAAAAAGTGTTTTTACAATCTTCTTCTTGTGTTACATCACATATAAATGCTTGAACATCTCCGCCCAAAGCTCGTAACTGGTTGATTGCATCTTCATTTTTTTCTTGGTTTCGTCCCCAAATTGCTACTCTACAACCAGATTTTACTAAACCTTTGGCATAAGCTAAACCTAAACCACTGTTGCCGCCAGTAACAATGGCAACTTTATCTTGTAAGTCAAAAATATTTTCCATGAATCATTGTTTAAGTTTAATCCAATTTATTTAGCGTACTAACCGAGTGATTATTATGTTCTTTAAAACTTTGCAAAAGCAATAAATTTCCGTCTGGGTCTCTTAAAAAAACTTCTGTTAATCCTTTGTTACTGACTGGTTTCGACAAAAACACAATTCCTTTTTGTATTAAATTTTTGTACTCGGTCTCTAAATTTTCTATCTCAAAAGCTATTTTTTGATACCCAATTTCTGTGTAAGTGTCTGGTATTGAGTTTGGTATAGTTTTAGGATTATCGAATTGCCATATTTCTAAAAGCATATTATCTAACCTAAACCAGGCACCTCTTAATTTCAAACTATCTATATTGGCAATGTCGTCTAATTTTGGATTGTTCTTGATATTGTCTATCCGATTTCTTGGAGCTTGCCCTGTTAGTTTAGTGTAAAATTCAACGATTCTGTCAATGTCATGCGTCACAAGTGCCACGTGAGCGACCACTAAATCTCCCTTGAATTTGGGCTTTTCTACTTCCTCTATTTCAAACATGATGTTGTTATGTTCTCTGATATAGGCATATTGTACGCCAAAACCCCGATTGACAGGAAGATTCCCTCTGCTCAGAATAGTAGCATTATCAGCTTTTGCTTTAGCATAAATTGAATTGGTAGTAGGCGATTGATAGCATATATGCGTAATTCCTGGACCTTGTACGGGCATATTGCTTTGGGCATTTTGCTTTGAAGTTTCAAACTGAATCAATTCTACTTGTCCATTTGGTCCTTTTAGCCAAGCTGCTTTTCGATTAGTGTGTTTAATGTTAGCGGATTTCTCGACAGCCAAAGGCTTGGAAACTTCATAGCGACTATCAAGCAATAGTCCAATTTGCTTTGTGTAAAACTGAATTGAACGCTCTAAATCTGCTACCGAAAGACTAACATGATTAATTCCTTTGATTGCCGAAACAGGCTGTGTTTGTCCTTGGATATTTGTTTGATAGAAAATACAAAAGATTAAAAGAAAAATAAATGATTTCATATTATTTGAGTTCAAAACATAAAAGTACGTTACCAGCTTTTTCACCAAATTTTGCATAACCAGAATTGATAAATACCTGATTCCCCACAACAATTGCCCCCGCAGAATCTATTGTACCGCCATTAGCTTTAATGCCATTGACTCCCTGAAAGTCTTGTTTGGTATCGTATTCCCACAAAATTTGCCCTTGTTTTGTCGAAAAAGCATGAATGACACCATCAAGTGATGCCCCCCAAACGATATTATTACAAAGTGTAATGGCAGCAGAAAGTCCTGGTCCACAGCTCCAAGTGACATCCCCACAAGTATTTTCTTGAATCTTTGACCAGTTAAATTTCCCCGATTCTATATCAATAGCGTGTAGCCCCGAAAACGCAGGTTTATCTTTGTCTTCGGGCCAAGCATCTCTATCATTAATGGGAACAAATAAAGTTTGCTCATCACTTGCCATGCCCCAATGAATACCGCCCATGATGCCTCCTCGCCCTACTCTTGCTTGCCAAACAATTGCTCCATTTTTATCTGGATTCATGGCATAAACCATTCCTGATTTTTGTCCTGCCAAAATCATATCGGGCTTATCTTTTCTACTGACTAAAATTGGAGGTGCCCCAAAATCAAAATCAGGACCATGATTGGGTGGACAGTTCGCTCCGTCTGGCGTTGTACAAGCCCCGTTCCAAGAATCTTGTCCTAAAGTCTGCTGAACCCACTGAATTTTTCCTGTTGCTAAAGACATGGCAATGATGGCATCACTCGTAGCAGTTGATGGGCGAGTATAGTTTTCGCCCGTGCCAATGTACAAGCAACCTCGCTTGGTATCAATCGTCGGGCTACTCCACACAGGTGCCCCCGACGGAGCAAAAATTTGTTTCCCAGCAGTAGTTGTTCCACTGGGTTTTGGTTCTTCTGAAATGGTATAAGTTTTCCAAATTTCATTGCCCGTAGCTGCATCGAGTGCCACTACTGAACCCCTAAAAGTACAACACTCATATTTTTGACTATAAGCAGAAACCACTTCGGTAGAAGAAACAGGAATATACAAACGGTTCTGATATTCGACCAATGAACCAGTGATAGTAGCAGCTGGATGATTGTCTATTCTTTTCTTCCAAATCAAGTTATGTGTCTGTAAATCAATGGCATAGATGTAAGCATTGAAATCTCCAAAATAAATTCTGTTGGCATTTCCATTTTTATCTGTGCCGATACTAATGGCAGAACGTACTTCACTATCTGCCTTAAATGTCCAACGAATACACCCCGTTTTTGTATCAATGGCATAAATTACACCATGCTGACTGGCTGTAAAAAGTGTATTACCTACAACCGTTGGCTGAGTCCTTGCACGGGTGGCTTCTGGGAAAGCAAATGCCCATTTTAATTTTAAATTCTGAATATTTTTAGCATTAATTTTTGCCAAATTTTCAGGGATAAATCGCTGGTTGCTTAGTCCCATACCCCAATTGCTGATGATTGGTTTTGCATTAGAAAACGCTTTGGCATCGTCACATAATCCCGCAAGGGCTTTTGAGTCTTTTGTGCCAATTTTAGAAATAAAATTAGCAACCGCATTTTTTTCTTCTTCTGAAAGCGTTGTTCCCTGAGCCTTCATCACGCCAGAAGTTAATGCTACCTTAATGGCATCGCTTGATAATAGCTGGAGGGCTTCAAAGCGAGGAGATTCTTTTACAGTTCCATTGTGGCAAAAAGCACATTTAGACTGATAAATTTCTGCACCAGTAGGAGGGGAGTGTAAAGAAAAATCAATGCTATCCTTTGCCAAAACCAAAGGAGAAATCCCCAATAAAAGGTTCAGAATCAAGAAAAATAGAATGGGAGTATTTTTTATTGACATATCTAATTTACTGATTGACAGAGTATTAAGTAACTTTGTATTTAAAACAAAAATGACTAATACTCATTTAATGCAAGATAGGATGTTTTGGATAAAATAGGATAATCTTCTCTAAAATTGCGATATTTTTTTAAACCAACAAAGCCAAGTTTATCCTATTTTGTAGGTAAACTTGGCTTTGGAAATTCTCGCAACGACAAAGCCCGTAGGCAAAGTCTTTTAAATATCTTTTTCATCATTCCAACAGCGAGCGGACGCTCTATGATTTATAGGTTGTAGGAACGCTTCGCTAAACCTACGAACAGAACCAAGATTCGGGAGATTCAGTCAGGGAGAAGGAGCGATTTTACCTGCCGAGGGAATAGAAAAGAACTCATAAAATCTTTTTTTACTTTGCAGCAGAAATTTTTTGTCGTCCTTTCCTAATAAAAAATTTTCATCAGGGTTTAACATCTGGTACTCTATTTTGTGGTCCTTATTATCAGTGGTTATGTTACCTGTCAATACAATAACCGTAATTCCCGAAGTGCCACCAGTATGCTCATAAGCCTTCGAGAATCTCAAACTGGTATTTACAGGTAATTGGGCTATTTTTTCAACACCTTCAAATAGGGCAGTATCCTCAGAAATGAAAATTTGCTCTTTTATTTTAAATTCAGGTAAGTTTTTTGCTAACACCATTTCTTTCATGGTAAGTACATCATGATTCAGCATTTCAGTATAAGGTGCTTTGTCTGAAACATCTTCCGTAATACTACGTAAAGCGAACCAAAACCATCCTGCTACCAAAACGAGGAATAAGACGATTATAATGACTATTTTCATATCAATTATTTTCTAAATGTAATTATGCCCATTCGTCAGTTACATCCTACGTCCAATAGATAAGAAACGTAAGACATAATGGATACTATTATCAAATGTAACAATAAATCAGAATAACATTACGTTAAAGTAATTGATAAAAAAATAAATTCTAATTTTAACTTTAAAATTCAAGTCCTATGAAAAAAAAACTTAGTAACATGACTTTATCTTCTTATGAAATACTTAACAATAGTGAGAAGAAATCTATCAAAGGAGGAATAGGTCATCAAGACTATTCTGTGTGCGGGGTGTCTGCAATATACTGTACAAGCGATAGACTTTATTATTGTAATTGGATTGATTTTGAAGCTGGATGTTCAGGAGAAGGGCATAATGTTTAAAATATGTGCTTTTAATGGATTTTAGTTCAGTTTCTCCCAAAACTGTCCTTAGTATCCTTGGGAAAACTATGGATAGTTTTGGGATTGCTTTATATGGTGCAATGACAAAGCCCGTAGGCAAAGGTTTTGAAATATCCTTTCATCATTCCAACAGCGAACGAGGTAAAAACTATCAGTTCTGTCATTGCGAGCGGAGCGGAGCAATCTGTCAGCTTACGGGCAGAGGCTTTCAAACACCCTTTCATCATTCCAACAGATTGCTTCACTTTGTTCGCAATGACAAAGCCCGTAGGCAAAGGCTTTTAAATATTCTTTCATTATTCCAACAGCGAACGAGGTAAAAACTATCAGTTCTGTCATTGCGAGCGGAGTGTGTCGGAGTTTCGCAAACCAATCTGTTAGCTTACGGGCAGAGGCTTTCAAACACCCTTTCATCATTCCAACAGATTGCTTCACTTTGTTCGCAATGACAAAGCCCGTAGGCAAAGGCTTTTAAATATCCTTTCATCATTCCAACAGTGAAGGAGATGCTCTTTGTGATTTTAGGGCTTAGGAAAAACCTAAGAACAGTTGGGGTCACGGGGACGGAGTGGTTTTACCAGATGAGGAAAGAAAATGTCAAAAGTATTTTATTGCATATTCTTCAATAAAAGTTAAATTTGACTCCTAACTAAAAAAAATATTTTATGAAAAGCAAACTCATTTTTTGTATCTTTCTTTTCTCAATTGCATTCTCATGCACAAATGATGAAAATTTCTCTTTGTTGAAAAACTCTTCAAGTAGAGTAGCCGCTACTGCTCCAGCACTAACAGGTAAAATAGTTTATCATACCTACGTCAATTATGGTGATGCTGCCAAAATGTATATTTATAATTTCAATACCAATACATTGACTTGGATTAGCCAGAATTGGAATCTTCACGATCCAATCAATGGACACTTTAACTTTGATGGTACGAAATTGGTTTTTATGGCTCAGGCTGTACCAAATGGCAAATGGGATATTTATCTTTGGGATGTAGGTTCGAGTAGTTTGCCTACAAACCTAACCGCCAACGATAATTGTAGAGATGAAGACCCTAAATTTTCGCCCAATGGTTATCGTATTTGTTTCAAGCAAACCCCAAGTACAGGCGTTGGGAATTTGAAAATAATGGAGCTAAATGGTGTTGTAACAAATAGTGTTACCAACAATACTATTGAGAGTGGAATGCCTTATTATTCGGACGATGCAACTGCCCTCATCTATGCACGTGGAGCTGGTAGTACCTCAAATATATACCTAAAAAGTATTAACGCTACTACAAACAAATCACTTGCAAGCGTTGCCAATGTGCAAGAATACTATCCAATTGTTTTAGGACCATCAACCTTTGTTTATACTCGTTGGGTTAGTGCATCCGACAAGCATGATCAGATTTATTTGGGTTATTTTGCCAATTCAACACGTACAAAACTACCTTTTAACACCATCACAGCTGATTACTCAGACGCATTCCCTTGTGGAACAAATAGGCTGTTATTATCCAGTAATAAAAGTGGAGGAGCAGGAGCATATGATTTATATATTGCAGACTCTTCAACAGGTGCTATATGGTCATTGAGTACTTATAATACTCAAATAAATAGTGGTTTAAATGAATTAGGAGTGGCCTATTCAGCAATGTGATAAGTTGTTTTTACGTTTTTAAACTCAAAGAGGTCATTGAAAGTAATTCAATGACCTCTTTGTATTGATAAATTGTTTACTTTGGAAGAACTTCTCCACGGAAGATTTTACAAAATGTTTTCAAACACCCTTTCATCATTCCAACAGATTGCTTCACTGTGTTCGCAATGACAAAGCCCGTAGGCAAAGGTTTTAAAATATCCTTTCATCATTCCAACAGCGAACGAGACGCTTTTTGTGATTTTGAAAAAAGCTATGATTAGTAGGCAAAATATTGGCGATAAATTGTAAAAAACCATGAAATTTGATTAAATTTGGCTATGGTAAATATCGAAATTGACAGACTAACCAACTCAATCATAAATGCCGTAACTGGCGATGTCTTTGACACAGATGTGCTTATTGCTAATTCACAAGACTTGAAAATTACTCAGAAAGAATGGCATTTTGATTGGCAAAAAGAATTTTCAAAAGGGAAGGTTTATAAATTGGTAATTGCAGGAAATCCAAATATAGTGCAAGGCTTATTGAGTCTAATTGACCAAAAAGATCATACTTATGTCTCTTTGGTAGAAAATGCTCCGTACAACATTGGAGCAAATAAAATTTATGAAGGTGTGGCGGGTAATTTGTTTGCTTTCGCTTGTAAAGTTGCTTTTGAGCAAGGATATGAAGGTTACATTTCTTTTCACGCCAAAACAGAATTAGTTGAACATTACATGAAATCATTAGGTGCAAAACGCATCAATGCACAGCTCATGTACATTGATACACGAGAAGCAACCATTTTAGTAAATCGTTATTTTAAAAACTTTGAGATATGAAAATTGTAAAAGAACCGAAAGGGGTAGTCTTTACCGTAACTGGTCAAGGTTTAACCGAAGCTGAAAAATTGCAACTATCCGCAATCATCAGAAAAGAGAAAATTGAGAGCAAAAATAATGAGATGGTTTTCGCTTAGAAGAGAACTACTCATTTCAATTCATCAAAAAAGGTTGTTGATTGATTTCAACGACCTTTTTTGTGTATTTTGAGGGTTTATAAATGACTTACGCAATCACAAAGCCCGTAGGCAAAGGCTTTTAAATATCCTTTCATCATTCCAACAGCGAACGAGATAAAAACTATCGACTCTGTCATTGCGAGCGGAGTGTGTCGGAGTTTCGCAAACCAATCTGTCAGCTTACGAGCAAAGGCTTTCAAACACCCTTTCATCATTCCAACAGATTGCCTCGTGCCTCGCAATGACAAAGCCCGTAGGCAAAGGCTTTTAAATATCCTTTCATCATTCCAACATCGAGTGAATAAAGATTAGTTACTTTCAAGAAAGTCAATAATTAGATTTTTGTACTCTGGTCTTTTACGCAAATCACCATGTCCACCACCTTTTATAATAATTAATTTCTTCTTTAAGGTTTTCAAATTGTCAAATATACGTTCTGAATGATCTATACTGATTACATTGTCCTTGTCACCATGAATTAACAACGTAGGAATATTTATATTTTTTGCATTCTGTTTAGTATCAAATTGGTATGAAGGAGCTTTGTCTCCAACCCAAGACATTTCTGCTAAACTTGAATATGGGCTTTCTAAAATCAAATCTTTTGCTTGCTTTATAGTTGCAATATGTGCCGCTAATCCAGTACCCATAGAATAACCATAAAGAACAATATTCTCGGGTTTATAGCCAAGACTAATCGCATAGTCATAAACTTTTTCCGCATCATCGTACATTTGTTCTTGTCCATTTGGATGTCCGTCAGATTTTCCAAAACCACGATAATCATAAACCAAAACATTATAACCCCAGTCCAAAGCCATTGAATGCGTGTCGAGCCAATTTTGAAGATTTTTGGCATTACCTTGAAAATAGAGGATAAGTTTATCATTGCCCAAAGTTTCGTAAAGTAATGCGTTCAATTTAACAGCATCATTAATTTCTATGAAAATTTCTTTGGAATTGGCGGGTAATTTGAATTGATACTCTTTTTTTAATGGTATTGGTTCAAATATTACGGCATTTTGCTTCTTGATTGTCATACAACTTGTTAAAATTAATATTGTCGGAATTATTATTACTTTTTTCATTTTACAATATTTTGACTTGTTTGCATTTAATGATGATGACTGAGGGAAGTGCTTTCAAACACCCTTTCATCATTCCACCAGATTGCCTCGTACCTCGCAATGACAAAGCCCGTAGGCAAAGGCTTTTAAATATACTTTCATTATTCCAACAGCGAGCGAGATAAAAACTATCAGCTCTGTCATTGCGAGCGTAGCGTGGCAATCTGTCAGCTTACGGGCAGAGGCTTTCAAAAACCCTTTCATCATTCCAACAGATTGCTTCACTTTGTTCGCAATGACAAAGCCCGTAGGCAAAGGCTTTTAAATATCCTTTTATCATTCCAACAGCGAGCGAGATAAAAACTATCGTCTTTGTCATTGCGAGTGCAACGAAGCAATCTGTCAGCTTACGGGCAGAGGCTTTCAAACACCCTTTCATTTTTCCAACAGATTGCCTCGTGCCTCGCAATGACAAAGCCCGTAGGCAAAGGTTTTTAAATATCCTTTCATTATTCCCGCTCTATGATTTATAGGTCGTAGGAACTCTTCGCTAAACCTACGATTAGACCAAGCCATAGAGCGGTTCAGCTTTTTACATATCTATCATCGTATTGCTTAATATTTGTCCAAAATAACAAGCTAAATTCCCTGATGTTTTTTCAAAGATTTTAGGAATATAGTTTGTGATATTTTCAACGTTTAATTCATCGTCAATTGGAAAATTGTGGAATTGGTTTAGGTATTGTTTTACATCTATTTTTTCTATTTCATTTAGTTCGTCAAACGGATTTGTTGTTTCGTAATCGTGAAATTTTGACAAGTGAATAAAGCCGCAACCAAATTTATAAACATATTGAACATAACCAAATAACTCGACTGCTTTGTCAACCATATCTTTGTCAGTAACTTGTTTCCACTTATTATTTGCAGTCAAAACTGTCCATTTTTCTCCTGATAAGGTTTGCTGTATTAGCCTTTCTCTTTCGTTAAAGTCAGAAATTCGTCCTAAATATAAAACACGAATAAAAGAGTCTAATTCTGTCCTCAATGTTTCCAAACATTTTCCAATTCGTCTTTTGTCGAAGTCATCTTGTAAAGATTCCGAATTCTCTTTGCTTCGACTTTTTATAAGTTCTATAAATTTTTGTCTTATGTTTGTCATTGTTTTGGTATCGTTTTAAGCTGACGGCTAACTCTGAAATATACACAACCGCATATATACATAACAAAATTAGAAATTTTATTGAACATTATTAGGATAATTTGATTATTGAAATTTTTGGGACAAACCAACACGATATTTTGTATAGATATTGTGATAAAATATACTGACATCAGTGGCTGTCCCAAAAAGTTTGTGGCTGT
>JAAFJL010000078.1 GCA_013298865.1 Cytophagales bacterium
TCGCTTTGCCATTAGTTGTTATGTATTTAGGTTTTTGATTAATTATTTCCCCATCCTAATTCAAGGACTCGTTTGTAATTTTCGTGACAAATTTTGCTAATTTCTATTGTTGAAAATCCTGCTTGTTCTAATGCAATTGGTATTTTATACATATCGGATGCTGTTACTAAATCGTCTGGAACTTGCGTAAAACCATCCAAATCTGAACCTATCGCAATGTGGTCGCATGAGCCTGAACCAATATCTTTGAGTTTCAGTATCGTATTTATGACTAAAGCAAGCCCTTCGTCTCTCGAAATAAGATTATCTTCTTCTTTTCCTGAAAGCCAATAATTCATAAAAATCACCCCTATAACTCCCTTACATTCAATGACTTGCAAAATTTCTTCATTGGTAGGTAAGCAATCTAAATCTCCTCTTGTCATACCATCTTCTACATTAATGATTGCCTCATCGACACACGCCTTTATACCCGTATGAGAAAAAACAAGTGGGCGAAGTTTCTTCCCTTCGAGAAGACGCTCTTTATTTATTTCAAAAATTCTTTTTCTGGCTGAAGGTGGGCAATGTACCAAATCTAAAACCATTCCTTTATCCAGAATTTCTCGGACGATTCGTTCTCCAATCAAATTTTCAGGATTAAGACCTTGTAGAATGACAGGATTGTCAAGAATCGGAATGTTAAGATCTTTTTTGGTTTTAGGTGGAATTCCACCTTGAGAATCAACAATAATATTCGGAAAAAAGTGGGCAATCGTGATTTGGCAAACTCCCAGATTTGCATAGTTTTCAACCATTGCCAAAGGGTCATCTTTCCCCAAGCTATGCCCGCCTTCTATACTATGCAGTAAGATGGTATCATTATTTGCCCAAGCTGTCTGAAATTCAGAAAAATTTGTGGGAATACTTACTTGAAAATTATCTTGTGCTTGTCTGATAGCAGTATTTGTAGCATTGATACTGTCCAAAGTATTCATGACAACATTACCTTCTTCGGTAAGTTTGTTAATATCAACCCCAAAAAAAGTGGCTACTTTAAGGATGGTTTTGAGCAATACATTTCGATTGGCATCTAAAAGTCCTTTCTCTACAATATAATGTACGGATACTGCACAAGCCAAATTACCCTCAATCATTCGGGGTAAATCAACGTGCATACCTGTTGGTAATACATCCGCAACGGGATGATGACGTTTTTGAATATCATGCCCGAAGTTAATTTTTGTAGATGGATGACAATGAATATCTATAATTTTCATAAGTATTTGATTTTTAAATCTTTAGACTAAATTTAAAAAATCCTGATTGAAAATCATAGAAGTATTTATTCTACGGTCGAGAAATTTTAATTATAAATACAGAAATGTTTAAAATTGATGTTTCTGTATAAGAATACAAAAGTTTAATAGGGAAATAGTTGTTTAAAATTTACTACAACCAACGAGACCCTGGTCGCCAATCTACAAATGAAACACTTGGATGAAAATAATTCCATCTTGGAGTACGCTCTGTTATTAACTCTGGGTTTCCAGCAGATTGTGGCGAGTATGGAATCAAATGCACAATATAATGCGTAAATGGAACACCCGACATTGTTTCAAATGCTTTTCGCCAGGGTAAAGATTGGAGGTATGTTAATAAACTACCTCTTCCCATTACGTTATTTGTATAAGTTTTGTTATCTCCATTGTAGCATACGTCTGAATTTGGCCCATCTGAGGTTGATAAAACTGCTATACATGGAGCGTGTTCCGTAACAACTCCTATATGTGGCAAACCTAACATATGACCTACTTCATGAGAAATACAATTAAATCCTCCTCTTTCGTGAACATCTCCGACATCAATTGTTGCAGCATCAGAGCGATGGATATAAAGATCTGTTGTAGGTTGGTTACTGCCATCTACTATGTAAAGACAATCTAATATCTTGTGGGCAGCTCCTTCTGTACTCACTATCTGAAGGTTAAATCGGCATCTGATGTTTCTTCGGTAAACATACTTTTGCTGGAGGGTTTCTCGGCTGGGAGCATTTTCGAGTACCGCTAATTCTTTTTCAATAGTACTATATTCGGCTGAGGAAACTTTATCTTGACTCAAAACTAACCAAAATTTACTGTCCCAAAAGTTTGCTCCACTCGTAAATCTGGTTCTAAAAGTTTCCCATTGGTCGGCAGGCCAAGTTCCATAAGAAAAAGGTGCGGTCAAATCAGGACGACCATCTCCATTATTTTTTTGTCTAAGAAAAATTTTTAATGTGATAATCAAACTTGCATTAGATGACATATCTCCTGCCCTACCACCAGCAGGAATGTTTAAATCTACATCAAAAGTACCCGAAACTCCATTTTGAGTGTTCGTGAAATTGTTCAATCGTCTTGTTAGAGCCATGTCTGTGTGTATTTTTTCAAATAAAATTATTGAAAAAACTCAGAATACTCCCTCAATATTTAGTTTTCGGTATCACCATATATTATTCGGTAAAAAATGATTGTAAGTTATTGTTTCACCGTTCCTTAACTATCCTAAATATTAATTTTTCAATATGCCAACAATCTCGTAATTTTGCATTTTACTAAGAATCAAGATAATAACAAATAATGCTAACTGTATCTAATATTTCACTCCGCTTCGGGAAACGAGTTTTGTTCGAGGACGTAAACATCAAATTCACAGAAGGAAACTGCTACGGTCTTATCGGGGCAAACGGTGCTGGGAAATCAACTTTTATTAAAATTCTTTCTGGCGAAATCGAATCTACCACAGGTTCTATTTCATTGGACAAAGGTCAACGGATGTCATTTTTGAATCAAAATCAAAATGAATACGATGAATTCGATGTACTCAATACGGTCATCATGGGCAATAAACGCCTCTATGAAATCATGTTGGAGAAAGATGCAATTTATGCCAAAGAAGATTTCACGGAAGAAGACGGAAACCGTGCTGCCGACCTTGAAGCTGAGTTTGCCGATATGAATGGTTGGGAAGCCGAAAACGAAGCAGGAGCATTATTGAGCGGTTTGGGAATCAAAGAAGATTTGCATTTTACCAATATGGCTGAATTGGATGGTTCTTCAAAAGTGAAAATTTTGTTGGCTCAGGCTCTTTTTGGTAATCCAGATGTATTGCTTTTGGACGAACCTACCAACAACTTGGACATTGATTCTATCTTGTGGTTAGAGAATTTCTTGATGAATTTCAAAAATACAGTAATCGTAGTTTCTCACGACAGACACTTCTTAGACAATGTTTGTACGCATATTGCGGATTTGGATTTTGGGAAAATTACGCTTTTCGGAGGTACATATACGTTCTGGTACGAATCTTCTCAATTAGCGGCTCGCCAGCGTTCTGACCAAAACAAAAAGACAGACGAAAAACGCAAGGAATTAGAAGAATTTATTCGTCGTTTCTCTGCCAACGTTGCTAAGTCGAAACAAGCAACTTCTCGTCAGAAAATGTTGGATAAATTGACCGTTGATGACATCAAACCTTCTTCTCGTCGTTATCCGTTCATTGGTTTCAAACCAGACCGTGAAGCAGGCGACCAGTTATTGACAGTTGAAAATCTTTCGGCAAAAGCAGAAGACGGAACATATTTCTTCAAAGATTTAACTTTTACCATTTCTAAGGGTGAAAAAGTTGCTTTATTAAGTGAATCCTTAGCCATTGGTGCATTAATGGATATTTTAATGGGCGAACGCAAAGCAGATGCTGGCGAATTCAGATGGGGCGTAACAACCACTCAGGCGTATTTACCAAACGATAATGCGTCATATTTTGAAGATAATTCCATGAATTTGGTTGACTGGTTACGTCAGTATTCTACCGAAAAAGATGAGAGTTTTATCAGAGGATTTTTGGGAAGAATGTTGTTTTCGGGCGAGGAGGCTCTCAAGAAATCAACCGTTCTTTCTGGGGGGGAAAAACAGCGTTGTATGTTTTCGAGAATGATGCTTTCGGGATCAAATGTTCTCCTTTTCGACGAGCCAACCAATCACTTAGATTTGGAATCAATTACGGCTTTGAACAATGGAATGGTTGATTTCCCAGGCACAATTTTATTTACTTGTCATGACCACCAGCTTACGCAAACCGTTGCAAACAGAATCATAGAATTCAGTGCTAAAGGTCAGATAGACAAGATGTTACCTTTTGATGATTATATCACAGATGAAAAAGTGAAGGCTCAAAAAATTCAGATTGGCAGATAGGGTTTTCGATTTTCGTTGCTCGGTTTTCGTTGTTCGATTTTCATGCGTAAGCACACGGACAAATATTGCTTACGTATGAATGTCTGGTGGGACACCAGCCACGGAGAATGAAGATTTTAAATATTAAAGTCCCTAATCCAACGATCTGTTGCACACCACAGCCGTTGGAGTAGGAGTTTATTGTTTGTTAGCGGAATGGCTGGATCTGTTTCAGATTGTATAGAAACATTATCTTTTTTGTTTAAATGAAAAAATACTTACAACCGATTTTAATTATTAGCATAATTATTTTCATATTTTTTGGAAATCACTTTTTAAATTGTATGAAATATGGACAAGAACATAATGGTTTTAGAAAGAAGCATAATATTCCACTTGTGACAGAAGATATGATTACAAAAAATACTCACTGGTTTTTTAAATGTGAATCTCACAAGTGGAAACATACCAAAATAAATTATCCCCTGAATGAAAAACATATTAATTTTTTTGAAGGGAAATTAAATAACGAAATTGACTATTTTGATTTGGATAAATCAGGAAAATTAAGATTACAAATTATTTTTTCTTATGAAGATTTTGAAAAAGGTAGTTTTCCTTGGACATGTAGTTATTACGAAAAAAACAATCAAAATGTAATAGTTTACGAAAAGACTATCAGTAGGATACAAGCAGATTCTATATTGAAAGGTCCTCCCGTCTTAAAGCAGATTTTGTAACCTTGGTCTGTGGCACACAGAACGGAATGGCATACGCTAAAATGTTTTGTGTGCCACAGACCAAGGGATAGAAGAGACTCGCCGTCCTTTCTATTTAGCAGTCATTTAACGATACCCTTTCGTGTAAACTGTTCGATTAGTTGAATTCAAACCACCCAAAACTCCTTCTCTGTAAGTTTCAATGATTAGTTTTGGTTCCCAAGGAGCATTTGTTGCATCTTCCAACCACAAAGTTTGTATCATTTTACATTCATTCCATTGCCCATTTTTAGGGTCTTGATAGGGGAAAGTAGTCGTAATTGCCAACCTATTTTCCTGCCATTTTGCCGTTGAAATAGCGGGTTTCATACTTCGACCTGTATTGACAGCGTTTTCAGTTGCAGAACCATTCAAAGCATAATGGTAGTTGACGATGGGTTGGAGTTCTCTCGGTGTAAAAATGACTCTTTCAACTTCTAAATAATCAGTACGTTGTAAAATGGAAATTTTATCACCCCAACCACTTCCCAACGAAGCTATTTTTGGCTTATCTGTACGATTGATAACAGAAACGGTATTTAATTCAATAGATGACCAACTTCCTAAAAAATCAGGGTTAGGCAATGCCTTAGAACGTGTTTCAGGTTTGGTTCTGTCTGTTCGTGTATAGGTAGGTATCAGTTTGCCAGAACCCACAGGTGGTGGTAAGTAAGGGTCGGAAATATTGGCTTCGGCAGAAACTCTCGGATATTGAACCAAAGAAAGCTCATACTCTTTGACAATAGCATCCATGATACCAATGACCCAAGGATAGTGGTCTTTGACATCTATTTCTTCTTGTGGGTCCACACGAAGGTCAAATAATCGGACAAGATTATCTGGGTCATTATCAGGTATTTCGGTCTTGAAATTATACCAAAGTTTCCAGTCGTGCCATTTTACAGCCATCACGCCACCGTTGCGATTCATGAAAATAGCACTCTCTCGATTGGATTGTTTTTGCTTGCCTTCAAAGAAAGGTAGTTGATTTACACCGTCTAATTTGCGGTCATTGGGCGTATAAGGCACGCCAGCAGCAACAGCGATTGTGGCAAATAGATCTACTTCATGCACCATTTCGTTAGATACTTGCCCACCTTTTATATGTCCTGGCCAACGGATAACACAAGGTGTACGCACGCCTCCCTCCATTGCCGAATTATAATAACCACGCCAAGCACCCGAAGACCCACGCCAAGGTCGCCTCATTTCGGCACCATTGTCGCTACACCATATTACGATAGTGTTATTGTCAATTCCCGATTTTTCCAACTCTTTCAAAATCAATCCTACATTATAATCCACATCTGCCATTGCATCGCCCATGTCGCCAGCACCTGTTGTACCTGCCTTATCAGGGTGCGGCAAGGCAGGAAAGTGGAGTTGAGTCATAGGGTAATATAAAAAGAAAGGCTTTTTCTTTTCTGCATTTTTTCTAATGAAATTTACGCTTTTTTCAGCGGCTTCACGGTCTATAGTACGCCTTGTTGCTAAATCAAAAGGCTTAACTTTTTTACCTGTTTGTCCTGCTATACCCTCCCAAATGTACGGAACTTCATGGTCTTTCGGAAAGCCTTTCATAGAAGTAAATTGGGATAAATGACTGGTTTCGGGAATACCATACCATTCATCAAAGCCTTGATGTGTAGGTTCACGTTTGCCTAAAAAATTATCATTACCAAGATCCCATTTACCAAAAAGAGCAGTAGCATAACCAGACGTTTTAAGTTGCTCTGCTATGGTATTTTCCCATAAAGTTGTTCCAGAATTATAATCTTCGCCCGCACGAGTAGCATATCTTCCTGTCATCAGAGCTATACGTGAAGGTGTGCAAGAATATTCTACATTAAAATTTGTCAATCGTATTCCTTCGTTTCCTATTTTATCAATATTGGGGGTTGGAACACCCCGAACACCGCCATAAGAATTCACTTCCCCGATACCAATATTATCTGGAAAAATCAATACAATATTGGGATTGTTTTGAGAATATGTCGTATCAAAAAAAATAAAAAATATCAGGCAAAAACTTGCCCGTTTGAATTTATAACTGGTCATATCAGGGATAATTTCATGTCAAAATATGCGTTATTTTCTCCAACAAGTAGTGTATAATTGTCAAGATTAAATTGTCCGTCTGGAACAGAACGCAAATTATGAATTGTAATGTTTTTTATTTTCATATGTGGTGTTCTTTTTGCTTGTAGCCAACGAAAAAGTATTGTGGTCAGGTGGGGGCTTTGAAACTCATTCGCCCGAACGTCTGCCGATATAAATTACTGATGTTCAATTACTTACAAATGTTTGGCAGTTTCCGTCCGACGAGAACAAAAGTACAATAAAGTTCCCAATGTTCAATTACTTCCGTCCGCCCCCACTTGCCACAATACTATGTTGGCGGCTGTATTATTTTTTGTTCGAGTTCTTGTCTGCGATAATTGTTAAAATGTCGTACAAACTTGGATATACAGAGTTTACATAAGCACAATCCCAATTTTCACCTGAACACATCGGATAATCAGTTAAGCTCGTTGTGGCAAGTCCGATGTTCTGTTTTGATAATAAAATCTCATTTGTCAAACCCGAATAAAGTTCTATTTGTGTCATAACTTTAAATTCATCATTCTCTTTGTAAACTTTCATTGTCGGGAAGTTAATGATAAATAGATTTTGTCCTTTCATTGATAGTTTTGAATATCCCGCTAAGTCCGAATTTGATTTTAAGTTAGAAACATAAACAAGTCTGGGCTTTATTTTGAATGGCTTGTACAGTCTATACGCAACATATTCTCGGACTACTATTGAGATATAATTTTCTATCGTCAAACTGTCATAAAAGTTGAGTTCATTGTCAAACATCTTCTTATAATAGTCTGGTTGAAGGTTAAATTGTCCTATGTTTTCATTTTTTTGTTTGATTTTTTGTTCTTTTATAGTTCTTCTATTGTCCAACAAAACAGTTTTAAACTTGTCATACTCAACAAAACAGTTGCTCGCAACTTCAACTTTGTTAGGCGATAATACAATTACTCTCAATGTGTCAAGGTTCTGTCCAAGTGAGTCGTTAGCAATTAAAAGTCCGAACAGAATTATTAGAGTATGTTTCATTTAGGGTGTGGTTAAAATATAGCCACCAACGAACAAGTATTTATGAAGAAGGGGGATTTGGAACTCGTCAGCTCGTAACTGGTGCTGGGTTTTTGTTCCAAAGTTGAGTTACTTCCAACTGCTTCATAGGTTTCCGTCCGCTGGTGCAAATGTTTATTAATGTACTGATGTTCAATCACTTCCGTCCGCCCTCTTTTTCATAAATACAATGTTGTGCGTAGTTTATTTGTAGTTTATTTTAATTTCCAATCTTTCAATACTAATGATATAATTACATCTTTCCAAGTTTCATAACCTATTAGTTTTGGTTGTACTGGTATAATACTCGTTCTTAACCATTTGTCATTTCCTACAATAAACATAAGAGCTTTATAATTTAATTCTTTATCAAATGGATTTTCAACTTTTAACATCATTCCTTCATTCTCTTTTTCATTAGTGTTTTGAAAAAAGTTTACGATTATTGTCTTCTTAGGAAATAAAATTTCTTTTACACATTTCATTGAAATAATTGAGTCATTTAAAATCTCAGTTTCAATAAATAATTTTTCTGATGGATAAATTTGTAAGATATTTTCTTTTACAAAATATGGTTTTTCACCAATTGCTTCTTCATAATAATTAATGGAATCTACTGATAATTTTAACACAAACGGCTCTCTCAATTCCTTACTATTTGACTGTGCAAATACAATGTTTGTGACAAATAATAATATTGAGATTATAACTTGATTTAGATTCATGTGTAATAATGTTTTTTAAAATTTCATTTGCCCCGTGGCTGGTGTCTTCACCAGACACTCTGGCGTAAGCAACATTTGTGCGTGTCCTTACGCATGAGCGTCTGGTGGGGACACCAGCCACAGGGAAAGCCCCCACTTCCTACAATACTATGTTAGCGGCTGCCGCTTTTTTCGTTCGTTAATGAGCAAATGTAATCAACTCTAAGTCATTTTCTTCGCAAGTTTTAAAACAATATATAATGTTTTTTAGCAAGTATTGAACTTCGTCAAAATCATCGTCTTCTATATTTGTTTTGGTTTCAACTATCTCAATATTGTCTAAAATAGAGTTTATGTGTTCAATATTATGCTTTGTGAAATGAGTAATTGCAGGGAAATCGGCTATTTTGGGAATATCAAACACATCATGGGTTTCAAATATTTCTCTAAGGTCAAGTTGCAAACCTTTTGATTTCATTATTTCAAATGCTTCTTCAAAGTCACGACCATAATAAAAACTGTCGCACTCTGCGAGTAAGTTATTTCCGAAGTAGTCGCAGATTACAAGTAAAACATAACCGTAGCCATAACCAATTTTTTCATTTAGTCCCGACGTTGTTTTCGATTTTACTAATCCGAAAAAACTACTATTAACTTTTCTGTCTTCTGGTTTTATGTAATTGAATATGATGTCTTCAAGTGCTTGGTCAAAATCATATAGATATTCAGTTCCTGAAAAATCATCTTGGTTTTCATAATGACTATAAAAATTGGTGGTTTTAATTTTTTCTAAAAGTTCTCTGTCTTTGCAACCAAACACAGATTTTACTTTCTCAATGTCGATTGCAAAAGGGGTTGCAACAGTGCTCATAATATCTAATTTTTTGAGTGTCCGAGTTGTTGGGTATTTTTTTTAGAGTAGCCGCCAACGAACAAGTATTTATGAAGAAGGGGGAATTTGGAATACGTCAGCCCGTAACTGGTGCTGGGTTTTGTTCAAAAGTTGAGTTACTTCCAACTGCTTTATAGGTTTCCGTCCGCTGGTGCAAATGTTTATTAATGTATTGATGCTCAACTACTTCTGTCCGCCCCCACTTGCCAAAATACTATGTTGACGGTCGTTTTTATTTCAAGTTAATGAGAATTCCACCGCTGCTTTCGAGTGTAATAATGCTGTGTCAAAAATCGGTACAGAAACATCTGATTGTTGTATAACTAGAGGTATTTCGGTACAACCAAGAATTATTCCTTCTGCACCATTGTTTATTAAATCTGTAACAATATCTAAATAACGTTGCTTGGTTTGTTCGGTAACAATTCCTTTTCCCAACTCGTCAAAAATTGTCTGATGAACAAACTCTCTATCGTTGTCATTTGGAATAATGGCATCAATTCCTTTGTCAGTAAGTTTTGATTTGAAAAAGTCAAGTTCCATTGTAAATTTTGTACCAAGTAATCCAACTTTTTTTAGTCCAACTTTCTTTATTTCTGTTGCTGTTGCCGATGCAATATGAATAATTGGAAGTCCTATTTCCTTTTCAACTCTGTCGGCAATAAAGTGCATAGTATTTGCGCAAAATATAATTCCTGTCGCACCACAAGATTTTAGATGATTACAAGCCTTGACAACCATTTGAAAAGTCGTTTCCCAATCATTACTATCATTATTCTTTTTTATGTCAGCATAGTTGAAAGAATAAATTACGCATTGCGAAAAATTAAGTCCGCCTAATTTGTCATTAATTCCTTGATTGATTAGTCTATAATAATCAACTGTTGAAACCCAACTAATACCTCCAATAAGTCCAAGTGTCTGCATATATTTCATTTTTTGATAACAAAACTGATGTTCAATCAATTTGTCAAACGTTTACTTTGTAATTGAGAGAAAGTTCATCTGCACTTTTTCCACGAATGCCCCAATTGTGCATAGGTGTTTCAAAGATTGTTATCTCTAAATCCATTGCTGAAATTCCTAATTCGTTTTCAAATTTGTCAAATAAGAGTCTGTGAAGTTTCTTTTTGGCTTCAATGCTACGCCCTTCAAAAACACTTATTTCAATAATTGTATGTTTTTCTGTTCGACCGTCAAAGTAGAAAAAACTGTCGCTGTCGATATAAATAAACCTGTGGGCTTTTTTTTCTTTTGGATATTGGAAAGCATCCATTAAGCATTCGTGTATGACTTCTGAAACCTTTATTCTTATTGGATGCAAGTGGTTTTTAATTCCGAAAATTTTAATCTGTCCCATATTTCGCAACATTATTTTTATAATTATCAATAAATAATTTTTATTAAATTAACTCTCAAAATTTCTGACTGTTTCGTGTCTTAAAATTACCGCTAACGGTTTGGGGCTTTGTGAAGTTGGGGCCTTCAAGGCACAAATGTACAATAAACCACAAATGTTGATTAGAATTCCAATGTTCAAATCTAGTACATAAGCCCCAATTTTGCAAAACCCTTGTTAGCTGCTGCCCTTTTCCATCTACTTTGTTGCAGTCATTTTGTTTTTAAGTTCTTCGGCTCTTTTTCGTCCAGCGTTATAGTTTGGGTCTAATTCAATGGCTTTGTCCAAGTATGAAATTGAAGTGATTCTATACTTTTTTGATTGATGTTGCATAGCCCAAGCCCAATAAGTAAAACTCATAATTTTGGCTGTCGCATAGTTGTTATCAGCTTCATATTTTTTGATGATATTATCAAAATCTACTTTAGCATAACTTCTTTTTTTGAACATAAACCAAGGCAGATTTTCAGAAACACTACCTCTCATAAATTCTGGAGCATACGATACAGAGGCATAGTCTGTAACGACTTCATTAAATAGTTTAAATGCCTCACTTAAATATACGAGTTTGCGTGTTTCACCTGATAGCAATGAAAGTGAAGATGCTTTGTATGACAGAACGAAGGGTTTAAAAATAGCTAAGTCACTATTCAATTTTGGCAATGCAGCATTTAGCATATCCAAAGACTTTTGAGGATAACCTTTGTAAACTTTATCGAAAAATCCGAAGTTCAAAGCAACTTCATGATAGATAATACCTAACCGTATTTGATTGATTGTGCTATTATCGTGTTGGTATGCCTTTTCTACTTCAATTAATTGTGCTTTAAGAAAAGTTGTATCAATGATTTCCATCACATCTTCTAATTTTTCGTGAGCTTCTTTAAGTGTCATTTCTTTTGTTTGTGCGTTTGAGTTAAAATTAATGCTCGTGATAAGTATGAATGATAAAATTATGCCTTTCATTTTTTTAATATTTTAGATTAAACCTTGCTCCAACTTGAAGAAAATAAATAAAGCCTCCCGCAGAAGCATTGTAACTTGTTTGTCCTAAAGTTTTTGTTTCAGTGCCACTTAAATTGAAACTCCAACCAAAACTTGCGTCAGCATATAGTATTTTTTTGAAAGGAAATACTCTTAAACCGAGTTTGGGTACTATGTAACTTTTCACAATGGTTTCTCTCGTACCGCTTATTTTGTCCTCTAACATAAACCACTCTGGGCCACCTAAAACGCCAGCATAAATGCCTTTTCTGTCTTTGCGTAAATAGTAGTTTGCAAAAAATTCAACAGCATTGTTTCGTCTTACTTTGAGATTATCGGCATTTTCAAAGAATGTGTTTTTGATAAAGTCTGGCGGAGCTACACTAAAACCAATTGCTCCAACTTGCCAATTGCCAAATTCAAGCCCAAGGCTTCCACCGCCACCGCTTGAAAGGAATAAAAATGGATAAGCGTCAATGCTTAACTGCAAAGGATCTGGGTCTTTACCCTTGCCTAAAATTTGGCTTTGAGAGAAACTTGTTTTGTCTTGTGCAAAAAGACTTGTTGTTATAGAAACAACGGCTAAGATTAAAATGGACTTTTTCATTGTGCTAATTATTTAAATTATTTATGGCACAAAGTTCAGTCGAGGAGCGTCTATTTTTTGTTGACTATTGTTAAGATTTTCGCCTGGCTCTAATTCGGCTCAAACTTTCAGGACTTATACCTAAAAGATTAGCCAAATATCTTTGTGGCACTTCTTGAAATAAATCAGGTCTTTGCTTAATCAATTTTTCAACCCTTTCTTCGGGCTTTTCAGATGCTAATGACATAGCAACGTCTATTGTCCGCTGTGCCACTTGCTCCGCCATTATTCGCCCAAAAGATGCTATGTTCCTATTTTCAGTATAAAGCCTAAATAAGTCGTTCTTTTTAATTATAAATAATTCAGCATCCTTAAGAATTTGAAAATAATAATTTGTAGGTATGTTTTGTGTAAGGCTTTTAAAGTCGGTTATAAAATTGTTATGCAAAGTAATATCACACGATATTTCATTTCCATCTTTTATGTGATAGTGCCTTATTACTCCTGAATTTAAAAATGCTACAAAATCACAGACCATACCTTCTTTGAGCAAAAAGTCCTTTCGTTTTAGTTTAATTGGTTTAAAATTTAGTTCAATCGCTTCTTTGTCCAACTCAGTAAGTTGAATAAAATTTGAACAGTAATTTAGTAAGTTGTTAATCATTCTTTGTCGTCTGTCTTTGTCGTTTTTTAGTGTTGCAGCTAACGTACAAGTATTTATGAAGAAGGGGGAATTTGGAATACGTCAGCCCGTAACTGGTGCTGGGTTTTGTTCAAAAGTTGAGTTACTTCCAACTGCTTTATAGGTTTCCGTCCGCTGGTGCAAATGTTTATTAATGTATTGATGCTCAACTACTTCTGTCCGCCCCCACTTGCCAAAATACTATGTTGACGGTCGTTTTTATTTCAAGTTAATGAGAATTCCACCGCTGCTTTCGAGTGTAATAATGCTGTGTCAAAAATCGGTACAGAAACATCTGATTGTTGTATAACTAGAGGTATTTCGGTACAACCAAGAATTATTCCTTCTGCACCATTGTTTATTAAATCTGTAACAATATCTAAATAACGTTGCTTGGTTTGTTCGGTAACAATTCCTTTTCCCAACTCGTCAAAAATTGTCTGATGAACAAACTCTCTATCGTTGTCATTTGGAATAATGGCATCAATTCCTTTGTCAGTAAGTTTTGATTTGAAAAAGTCAAGTTCCATTGTAAATTTTGTACCAAGTAATCCAACTTTTTTTAGTCCAACTTTCTTTATTTCTGTTGCTGTTGCCGATGCAATATGAATAATTGGAAGTCCTATTTCCTTTTCAACTCTGTCGGCAATAAAGTGCATAGTATTTGCGCAAAATATAATTCCTGTCGCACCACAAGATTTTAGATGATTACAAGCCTTGACAACCATTTGAAAAGTCGTTTCCCAATCATTACTATCATTATTCTTTTTTATGTCAGCATAGTTGAAAGAATAAATTACGCATTGCGAAAAATTAAGTCCGCCTAATTTGTCATTAATTCCTTGATTGATTAGTCTATAATAATCAACTGTTGAAACCCAACTAATACCTCCAATAAGTCCAAGTGTCTGCATATATTTCATTTTTTGATAACAAAACTGATGTTCAATCAATTTGTCAAACGTTTACTTTGTAATTGAGAGAAAGTTCATCTGCACTTTTTCCACGAATGCCCCAATTGTGCATAGGTGTTTCAAAGATTGTTATCTCTAAATCCATTGCTGAAATTCCTAATTCGTTTTCAAATTTGTCAAATAAGAGTCTGTGAAGTTTCTTTTTGGCTTCAATGCTACGCCCTTCAAAAACACTTATTTCAATAATTGTATGTTTTTCTGTTCGACCGTCAAAGTAGAAAAAACTGTCGCTGTCGATATAAATAAACCTGTGGGCTTTTTTTTCTTTTGGATATTGGAAAGCACCCATTAAGCATTCGTGTATGACTTCTGAAACCTTTATTCTTATTGGATGCAAGTGGTTTTTAATTCCAAAAATTTTAATCTGTCCCATATTTCGCAACATTATTTTTATAATCATCAATAAATAATTTTTATTAAATTAATTCTCCAAATTTCTGATTGTTTCGTGTCTTAAAATTACCGCCAACGAAAAAGTATTGTGGCTGGTGGGGGCTTTGGAACCCGTCCGCCCGAACGTCCGCCGATATAAATTACTGATTTTCAATTACTTACAAATGTTTGACAGTTTCCGTCCGCCGAAACAAAAGTACAAAAGAATTACCAATGTTCAATTACTTCCGTCAGCCCCCACTTGCCACAATACTATGTTGTGTGTAGTTTATTTTGTCTTCCAATACTTATTATTTTCCCATAAGGTTAAGTGTATAATTTTTTACAGCATCAACTTTGTTTAAATAATCATCTATACTTTGTGTTACAAAAATATTGGGGATAATTCCTATTTCATCTGGCAACTTTGTGGCGGTAGATATATGCGTATTATTTGCCACTGAGATTACTAATTTTGTATTGTTCAAGCGACACAACGTTTGACCTGCTGTACAGAATTGATTTGAACCCAACTCCTCGCCAATGATTGTTCCTAAATTGTGTGCTTTCACTAAACTCATGAAATGTCCAGTGGTAGAATGTCCATTTCCATCAATCAGAAAATAAACTTTTCCTTTAAAGCGATTTTCAATAGGATAAATAATGTCTTCACCGTACATTATATCCGTTTTTCCTTCAAATTTTGCCTTTGAGTAATAAGTAAAAGGCTTATCTATAAGATGTTGAAGTAAGTAAATACTGGGATATTGAGAACCGCCTCTATTATACCTCACATCAATGATAAGGTTTTTAATTTTTTTATTATTGATGACATTCATACTGCTGTCAATGAAGGTTTTGAAAACGGGATAACTGTCCCACTCATAATAATTGAAAGACGAGATAGTTAAAATAGCCGTTTTCCCGTCCAAATTTTCTAAACACAGGTCTTTTAAACAACTATTTATAGCGGGGTCATACAATTCCCTTGCCACCTCTTGGGCTTTTTGTAATTTAATCGAACCATTATTTCCTTTAACTACTATTTCAAAAGAGTTTGGCAAACCTAATGCGTAAGGTATTAGAGCGGCAAAATAGGTATTGAAATGGTGTGTTTTATAGGTTTGAATATTAGCTTGTGCAACAATGTGTTCGTAAATATCTGAAATAAGTTTTGCTGTTTCAATGCCATTTATGCTCAAAATTTCGTCTTTTACTTTTACCTTATCAGCATTATTCAATGGATTTACTACAAATAATTGCTTATTTATCCATCTTACTTGCAATGGAAAACTTTTTTCTATGGGCAAAATAGAAAACTCATGATAGGCATTTTGCATTGTAGAAGATGCAGTATGGGAACAGCCAATACTTGCTATGATAGCATTACAATGCCACGCAAATTCAGCATAGGTGGTTTTTTCGGTAATTAACGATTTTTTGCTTTCAATATTTTTCCAAAACTGGTCTTTGGTGATAAATTTAAGTGCATGAGGATGAATGGCTAATAACTTTTGTCCTAATTGGTCTAAATCTGCCTTATAATCATTTTTGGTATAGACTTTTGAAAATTTTTCTTGTTGTGTCAAAGGCTTTTTAGTTGGGAATTTAATTTGTTCGATAACATCTTCTGCATGGAAATTATCAGGGTTCATAAGCAATGCTTTCTCATAAAATTGAAGTGCTTTAACGTTATCTTTTGCTTGAAGATAAGCCTCCCCCATACTGTCATAAGCATTAGCCGAATTAGGAAATTCAGAAATGACGAGTTCAAAAATGGCAATAGCATCAATTAAGTTGTTTCCCCATAAAAACGAGTAACCGTATAGCGATAATTCTGTTTCATTGCCAAAATCATATAGTCCCAAATTTTCTTCTTTGAATTTATAATAAAGTGCTATTCTAGCTTTAACAGGTAAGTGAGCATTTTCTTTTAGTTTTGCAACAATAGATGGTTTTTTAATTTTGACTTCATTTGTTTGTGATTGAATAACAGAAGTCGTTGCAATGGACTTACTCCCGCACCCAGAGAACACATAGCAACCTAAAATTGTCAAACCAATTGCATATAATTTGGTCATATTATTCATTTTTAACAAAGAGTTCTGTATTGGATTTGGTTGTTCAAGTGTGGTCGTCCTAAATTACACACAACGAAAAAGTATTGTGGCAGGTGGGGGATTTTGAAACTCGTCTGCCCGAAAGTCTGCCGATATAAATTACTGATATTGAGTTACTTACAAATGTTCAATAGGTTTCCGTCCGCCGAAACAAAAGTATAATAAAGTTACCAAAGTTCAAATACTTACGTCCGCCCCCACTTGCCACAATACTATGTTATGCACAGTGCCTTTTTCTGTCCACTTTATTTACTTCAAATATTTATCCAACCACTCCAATATAAACCTATTCATTTCCTTTATTCTAATTGGGTCAGTGGGTGAATGCCCCGTAATAGGGAATGCCATAAACTTTGATTCAACACCATTGTCTTGCAACACTCTGAAATAGGTGTAGGATTGAGAAATAGGCACTCTTTCATCGCCTGTATTAGATAAAATCAAGGTCGGAGTTTTCACATTTTCAGCATAAGTGATAGGAGAATTTTTTATCCCGTTTTCTTTTACTTTCTTATCAGTAAATGGAGACTTCCCTTTTCCTTGTTCAAATCGTCCCATACTTCCATGGTCGCTTAGTGTGTATTCAGCTATCAAATCAGTAACTGCTGCACCTGCCACGGCACATTTCCAGCCTTGATAGTTTCCAATAAGCCAAGTGGTCATAAAACCACCATACGACCAGCCAGTAACTGCAATTTTGGAGTTGTCTATGTAACTACGTTTTTTAAGTTCTGTTAAACCTCTCATTACATCTCTTCCTGGTCCTTCACCAAAATCACCATTATTGGCTTCTGAAAAACGGTAGCCCACATTATCACTACCACGAAAGTTGGGTTGAAAAACGATATAGCCATGTGCCGCTTTTAATTGTACAGATGAGTTGAAAGACTCTTTTGATGTAGCTCTTGGTCCTCCATGAGGTTCTAAAACCAATGGATATTTTTTTGCAGGGTCAAAATCAGGTGGAAAAGTAAGAATGCCATTGGGTGTAAATTCATCTGATTTCCAGCTAAATGTTTCTTGTTTTCCTAATGGAATATTGCGTACTTCATCATTAAAGTTAGTTAGTTTTTTAGGAATGGATTCTGGGGTTTCCAATAAGTACAACTCTTGTGGAGATTGTGGCGAACTTGCTATAAACGCAATAGAATTATTTTTCCCTATGTTGTATTCATACCAATATCCTCCTGCAATACTCAAATTACTTAGGTTTAGTTTCTTTGTTGTTCCGTAAAGAGGTTGCATCCATAGTGACGTCGTATTGAAGTCGTTTGCAACCACAAAAATGGCTTTGCTGTCATTACTCCATACCGCTTTAAAAAAACATCGGTCGAGTTTAGTAGTTAAATTGACAGCATTCCCACCAGTAATTGATGTAAGAAAAACATCAAAGCCATAACCGACATTCTCTAAATTACGTTGAAATACAATATGCTTACCATCAGGAGAGAAGATAGGCTGTCGCTCAATGTGCATAGCATCGGGCGATATTTGGTTCTGAGTGATTCTATTAATTTTTCCAGTGGCTATTTCTACTGTTTTTATCAAAGAAATAAGTTCACCAGAATAAGGCGATTCATAACTCTGAAAAGCAATGACTTTTCCATCGGGCGACCAAGAAATGTATCCATCAGCAGGAATTGTCCAGTTGCCAGTTGTCAGTCTTTTTGCTTCGCTACCCTCAGTTGAAATAAGCCAGATATGAGATGATGATGGTTTAGCATTAAAAAACATACTATTTTTATTCACTTCAAAAGCATCGTAGCCCTTTTCAATTTCCTTTTTATTGCTTTTCTCATCTGGTTGGGTAAATGCGAAAGTTGTACCATCAGGGCTGAATGTAAACTGTTGAACACCAGTTGGCGAATTGGTTATTTTTTTTGCTTCCCCGCCATTCATTGGCAAAGCAAATATTTGATTTTTACCAGCAGCATCAGCCGATATAAAAGCAATAGCATTGCCTAATGGCGACCATCTCGGAGAACTGACGGAGACTCTTTCAAAAGTGAGTTGCTGTGTTACCCCAGTTGCCACTTCTACTTTATAAATAAATGACTTGTTTTTATTGATTGTCGTGTCGGGCTTAGATACAACTATTAAAACCGATTTGCCATCTGGCGATATTTGAGGGTCGGTTAGGGAATAGAGTTTTTGCAAATCGTTTAACTCAAATTTTCGTTGTGCATAAACATTACTTTGTCCAAATACAAGGAATAATGATGTCAAAAATGTAAAAGCTATCCTCATGTTGTTATGATTATTTGAGTTGATTTTGGTCTGTTGGCATTGTGCATAACTTTCTAATATACGAAAGTTTTGCAGTACTCTTTGTATTGTTTGGCACTTTGCCAAGTTTTTGCTGTACTATTCTTGCCGTACTTTTTATATTGTTGAGTATTAATTCTCTAAAACTATGAATTCTACTGATGACTTCCAAATATGATTTGCCTTTTAAATTTAGATTGTCAAAAGGACTAACGAAACCGTTAAAGTACCTGTTTGCGATGTCTGATTTCCGTTTTTCGATGTTTGCTGTAATTGTATTTTCGAGCATCAAACATCGAAAAACGAGGATCAAAAAAAACTTAATTCTTAAAAAAAGTACCTTTGTCAACATAATAATATTGCGACAAAACTCCTGTACTTCCTGGCGACCAAGACGACACATTAAATGTATTTGAACCTGTCGCAGTTGCTTGCACACGATGACAGTACACCGCTTTTTTACTTCTATACCAATCTAATTTACTCCCCGCAACACAAGTTTCTGGATTGCCCGATGAAGTATAGTTTTGTTCACAAAAAAAGGCGTATCCAATTCCGAAAATTTTAGCTGTCCCGTTCGCTTGTATCGCTACAACGGTTTGTTCATCAATACCTATCCCTCTTGGAATAATTCCATAATCTTTAGACATCCTTGCCATAAAAGTCATTAATCGTCCTCTACGGTCGGGATTATTGAAATGCGTATCAGTTATTGTGTTCGATAAATACGGAGTATTCATGAAATTATCCCGTTGGAGTGTTACCAAACTATTGTACGGATTTGTCAGGGCATCTGTCGAAGTAATTGTGCCATTGGCAGCCGTAAACATCGTTTTTCCTTGAATAGCACAGCCAGCAGACGTTCCGCCTACGGGTACTTTTTTCGTGTTTTTCAAGTAGTTGATGGCATCTTCTAAACCAGTTCCTTCAATAAAATTGTAATAGGTAGCTTGGTCACCACCAGTAAAAAAAAGACATTCTGCCGCTCTCACTTTGTCTATCACTTCCTGATTTTGTGCCACTGTTTTTGCATTCAAGAAAATCGTTTCTACTGAATTTACAGTAACACCCAATTGATTTTTGAAATAGTTATTGTAGGCATCATACGTAGCGGAGGGCGTTGCATTGGGTTGTGCATTTCTGATTACAACTACATCACCCCCACCCGATTGTTGCAACATCCAAGTCATGGCGGCATCTACGTCTGTGCCTCCACCTGCACAAATTGTTGCCCCAGTCGTTGTAGTGGTAACATCGGCTGCACTGCCCAAGATTGAATACGTATAACCGCCAGTCCCGATTGATTCCGTTTGAAGCGTATTTTCTTCTGGAAGTTTTGAAATGGGATTAGGAGTTTCGGATGTTTTGCAAGCGACAAAGAGGCTCGCACAGAGAATTGTTTTTGTTAGTTTTTTGAGAATCATAAGATTGAAGAGTTTTTTTAAGTTAACAATGCAATCTATCGAATAAACCATTCAACTACAATAATCTTCAAATAAATATTTAAGGGATGGTTTTTCGATGTTTGTTGTTCGATTTTAGGCAATGACATTGATAGTCTGTCATCGTTACTAAACTTAAAAGACAAATAACATTTGGAAATTATTGATAGAATTTATAGCTTAAAGGATGTAAAAAGTAGGATAGAATTTTCCTCCCCCATGGCGATGATGGTCTGACAATGATTAGTAAAAGCAGTCATACTACCCCATTCTTTTTTTATAAATTATCATAAAAGATACCCATCAAGACAAAAAACAATTTAATGATACCAAAAATATTTGAACCAAACAGCGAATTGGCAGAGTTTGTCAAGTGTTATTGGACGTTGGAAAGTGCCAAAGAAGATACACCTCTAAAAAATACTATTGTACCAGACGGAACAATGAAATTAATCTTTCATTACGGAGACAGCTACAAACACCACCCCAACAGCGGAGAAAGTATAATCTTGCCAAAATGCTTCTTGATTGGACAGTTGACACGACCTTACGTCGTAGAACCACTCGGAATTACAGGCTCTTTTGTAGTGCGATTTCACCCAAATGGATTCTTGCCCTTCTCTACTATTCCAATAAAAGAAATGGAAAATACTGCTGTTTCGTTGGATAAATTATTTGGAAAAGATGGCGAAGAAATCGGAGAAAAAATTTTAAACGCAAACTCTACTTCTGAAAGAATAAAGTTTATCGAAACATTTTTATTAGAACGATTGACTGATAAACAAACGATTGACTATGTTGTAAAATCAACTATTGAAACCATTCTGATTGCTAATGGACATTCTTCTGTCAATGAACTTTCGCAACAAAACAAAATCAATCGCAGGCAATTGACACGTAAATTTTCGTCGGTAATTGGTTTAAGTCCTAAACAACTTTCAAAAACTGTAAGAATACAAGCCACTTTAAAAAAGTTATTGTCGAAAGAAGTTGCAAGCCTTACTGATTTGGCTTACGAAAATGAATATTTTGACCAAGCTCATTTTATCAAGGATTTCAAAGAGTTTACAGGGCTAACACCCAAAGAATTTTACGGTGAAGATTTAAAAATGTCATTGATTTTTGACGGTAAAGTTTAAACAGATTAATTGTCCCATTTTTACAATTTTGCTCTTTTATGTCATCATATTTTTGTAAAGCAATTTTGCAACAAGACATAAATTAGTATAAAATGGCAAATGTAAATCCAGTTGGTTGGTTTGATATTCATGTATCGAATTTAGACCGAGCAAAAAAGTTTTACGAAACAGTACTCAATGTACAACTGACTGACCTACCTATTGAATGGGGCAAACAATCACTTTTCCCTTTTGACCACGAAAGCCCAAACATTTCGGGGGCATTGGTAGAAAACGTTGACATGATACCCAATGGTAACAACACAGTCGTCTATTTTGAAACAGAAGATTGTATTGCAGAAGAACAAAGAATTGAAGAAGCGGGTGGTAAAATTGTACGACCAAAAATGTCAATCGGGGCGTTTGGATTTGTTTCAATTTTTATTGATTCAGAGGGTAATACAATCGGGCTTCATTCACGAACGTAATTTTCAAATATGGCTTACGACACAATCCTTGTAAACAGAGTTAGGGAATTTCTTGCCGAAATTCCAGACATAGCAATTGAAGAAAAAGAAATGTTTGCTGTTTTGAACTTTATGGTAAACGGAAAAACTTGCGTGTGCGTAAATGATGAAAAGTTAATGTTACGCTTCGACCCGAAGTTACAGGAAGAAGTTTCTGAACGAAATGGTTATGAAACAATGTTGATGAAAGGCAAAGAATATAAAGGTTACTGCTACATTAATCCAGAGGGTTTTAAAAATAGCAAAGACTTTGAATATTTTATAAACTTATGCCTCGATTATAACAAGGTTGCGAAGAAATCGAAGAAAAAATAATGAGCCGTCAACAAAATAGCGTTGTTTTTCCTGATGACGAACAACGCTATTTTGAATAAAATTACTAATTACTGGTTGCCGACAGCACCTTTTTTGCCAGAAGTAACTTCAAAAATAAGCTCCTTTCCACGAAGCTCGTAAGTGGAAGTCAAAATAATGTTACTGGTTTCAAATACGCAATAGAGTTTATTGCCAAACAAATAGTCATTGAGTTCAATACCATTACCTTCGTCAGTGATATAGGTATTTTTTGAAGCATCCTTGAGTCTCAGTACATAATCTTTGACCATTGGCATTTTAACCGAAAGGTACTCAGTTTTCCAAGTCCAAGAATCTGGTTTATCTGTTTTGGCAACTGTTAACCTTACTTCTACCGAATCTTTCAAATTACCTCTGTTGTATATGTACATCGTTCCTTTCCAAACTCCCAAGCAACCGTCAGTAAATGAAGTTTGTGATTTTGCAGTTTGGATAAAACCAAAACTCAATATAAAGATGATAAACAATTTAGTCCTCATCTGATAAAAATCCCATCGTGTATGAGTAGTTAAGTTCATGATTTTTGTTTTTTATAATTATCTGATAATCAGATGTTAATTTAGTTATTTTACACACTGGTCAGAAAGGACAAACTAATTTTTAATAGCTCCTCTATGTCTGTTGAGGACGGACATCATAACGAAATTATGAATGAAATTTCAACCCATCCAAAGCCTTATTCACTTTTTTGACTTCTCCATAAACCACAATTCCGACTAAATTTTGTTCATCATCAGTACATTTGGCAATTTCAATCAAATTTTCCTCTTCGTTTTTAGTGGCAAATAGTGGTTCTGTATAAATACCAATGTGCAATTCTCGTTCTTTTGCTCTGTTAAAAGCACGTTTGATTTGCTCAGAGTTTTCAGCCCCAAAAATCAAAATGGGGTGTTTGATAAAAGGTAAATATACTGAATTTGAGGCATTTACAAATGCGTTTCCGTGCGTATCAGGAAATTTTATGGCAACAGAACTGGCTAAAAATGAAGCTACATTGAGCTTTTGCCAAGTCTGTAAATCGTTTTTGATGACAATGGCTATTTTGTTTTCGTATGACATACTTGATTGTTATTTTAAATTAAGACCCATTTGAATATTGCACCTTTCGTAAGGCGTAGCATGACCTACGACTTTCTGGAAACCTAATTTATTGTACAAATTTATAGCGGGTTTCAGAATGGTATTACTTTCTAAATAAAGGTTTGCGGCATCCAAAGATTTTGCTTTTTCAATAATTGCTTGCCCCAATAACCAACCAATATTTTTCCCTTGTGCCTTGGGCGAAACTGCCATTTTCGCCAATTCATATTCGTAGGCGTGATTTTCCATTTTCAATAAAGCACAAACGCCCACGGGTTTATCTTCGTATAATGCCACAAAAATATACCCTCCTTTTTTAAGAATATACCCCTCTGGGTCGTCCAATGCCTTATAATCAGCTTCTTCCATCTTGAAATAAGTTGAAATCCATTCGATGTTCAAAGCTCTAAAATCTTGTTGATATTTAGTCTCGTAATCAACAATTTTCACTTTTTTAGACTCTCTCATTTTCTTCTGTTCTTCTACCCTGCGTAGCAAATTCTTCTGATTTAACAGATATTCCCACTCTTCAATTGCCTTCCATAAATCGTGCGTAGTTTGGGCAAAAGTGTCTTCAATGGCATTTGTTACGTCGATATATTGATTTCCAATTTTCTCCGTAATTTCCATACCTTGGGGCGAGAGGCTCACCATATTTTTACGCCCATCTTGCTTATTCTTAGTTTCAAGTATCAAGTTTGCCTTTACCATTTCAGCAATAATTTTACTGACCGAAGGCTGAGAATGCCCAATTTCTTCCGCAATTTCTGTAATCGGTTTCTCTTGTTCTTTCGACAAAACGTAAAACACAGGAAACCATTTCGGCTGAAAATCAATGTCATATAATCGATAAATCTGCGAAGCATTTTCTGTGATTTGCTCACTTAATCTGCGAAGTCGGCTTCCCAAAACCATCTTCCCTGTTTGGTTAAAAAAATTCATAATTTTATTAGTTATATAATCAGTTATGTAAATTTATAAAATGTTTGGAAATTTTTCGATAAAAGAGAAAAAAATGCAATTTCCATTCCTCCGCATCGAAAAACGAACATCGAAAACCGAGCATCGACACTTAAATCCCTACCACAACTTTTCGTTGAATCTTCTTCATTTCGTCTGGAATTACAGACAAAATCTCTTCGTTCAATAAATCAATTATTTGCTTTTTCAGATAACTTCTGTGGGTCACTAAACTAACTTCTCTGACTGGTGCTGGAGCTTTGAAACGGCGTACCATTTTTAGTTGCTCAATCGTTAAATCATGGGTTGCTAATTCTGGCAAAATGGTCATACCGTTATTGGTTTGGACAATCTTTTTTAGGGTTTCAATACTACCCGCTTCGTATTCACAATTTATCTCGCTATTACTCGCTTTTCTTAGTTCACAGATATTCATTATTTGCGAACGGAAACAATGCCCTTCTTCTAAAAGCCAAAGAGAATTTACATCAATATCTTCTGCCAATACATAATTTTTTTTGTAGATTTTGTTTGATTTTGAAGTATATACAACGAATTCTTCATAAAAAAGTGGATATTCATTGATGTTCTCATCGTTAGTTGGCGTGATGAGCAAACCTACATCTATTTGATTTTTTTTCAGTTTTTCTAATAAATCATCCGTAGTCAATTCCGTGATTTTCACCTTCACTAATGGGTATTTTTTAAGAAAATTTTGCAGAAAAAGTGGCAGTAAATACGGGGCTAAAGTTGGAATAATTCCCAAGCGTAATTCTCCTGATTTTTCGTCTTTTTTAGTCGTAATGATTTCTTTTATTCTTTTGGATTCTTTCAAAATCACTCTCGCCTGGGCAATGATTTCTTCGCCAATTTCAGTAGGAATTACGGGCTGTTTGCTTCGGTCAAAAACTTTTATTTCCAATTCTTCTTCCAATTTTTGGATTTGCATACTCAAAGTAGGCTGAGTGATACAACAATTTTCAGCCGCATCAGCAAAATGCCGAAAAGTATCAACCGCAACGATATATTCTAATTGTGTAATAGTCATGGGGGGGATTTGTGATTGGGTGATTGAGTGATTTGTGAGTATTTTTAATTGTGATTTGTGAGTCTATTTAGTTGTGATTTGTGATTGAGTGAGTATTTTTAGTTGTGAGTTGTGACTGAGTGAGTTGTGATTTAGTGAGTTGTGATTTTTTTAGTTGTGATTTGTGATTGAGTGAGTTGTGAGTTTTGGACATTAGTTTTTGCGGTGAAAATAATCACTCAATCACAAATCACTCAATCACAAATAAAGAAACTCACTCAATCACAACTGATGAAAATCGCAAATAAATATAGACAATATCTATTAAATCATCAAAATTATTGATTTGATTTATATTTAAAGTAATATTAATATTGTGTGAATTTAAGATTTCTCTCTTTCTAACAATAAATTATTTCAAAAATGGAAAATAATCCTCATAACGGTACATCTTCAAATGGCGAAGCTAAATGCCCTTTTCCGCACGGAATGGTATTGAATGGAACTGCACCAAAACAAAGTGCAGGCGGTGGTACAAGAAATCGTGACTGGTGGCCTAATCAATTGAAAGTGAATATTTTACGTCAAAATTCATCACTTTCTAATCCGATGGAAAAGGCGTTTAATTATGCTGAGGAGTT
>JAAFJL010000079.1 GCA_013298865.1 Cytophagales bacterium
AATGCACAAGAAAAGTCTAATCGTTCTTTTACATTCACAGAAAGTGAGGTTCTTTGTAGCATTGTCCCCATGTCTTCTGCAATTGCCATAAACCGATTCATGAACAGTTCTAACTCTGTAAATGACTGTTGTTCAATACTTTGAGTTTGGTTTTTATTATTTTCAAATAAAATAATCGTACCGTCGTCTTGTAAAATAGCAACAAAATTTTCTTCTATAACCGTCGTGCTAAAATCGTCTAACAGTAACGCAAAGCCTTCAATCTTTGCATTTTGAGGTAATTTTTCTCGAATAAAAACTGGAATATTAGCTTCTTTTCCCCCAACAAAAGATTTGATATATCGCTCAGGTTTAGGTAAAATATCTGAATTTTCCAATAAAGTAAATTGAGCATTTTCCGTCTTTACTTTTTCTCTAACAATCACTCGAATAGACTCAATTTCAATGGCTCTTTCATCAGAAAAATGTCCATAAATTTGCAAATACTGTTTCTTAAAATCTGCGATAACATCCTGATAATCTGATAATTGAATTTCTATCGAAGAGTCTTGCCCTTTCAGTCTCAGGAAAATACTTTTCCTATAAATTAAAAGATTTTCTGTTGAAAAACCTTCATCTGAAAACTTAGTGAAGAGTTGATTTTGTATTTGTGTGAAAGTTTTTAATAAATCAGACCAAGTATTTTCAGAAAGGATTTGCAGGACAGTTTTATCCAATAATTTTTCAGCAACTGCCGTAGAAATTCCGTAGGCACTCAATAAGCCCGCATCAGCAGGAAGAATTATCTGATTGATTCCCAGAAGGTTAGCTACTCCACAAGCGTGCAACCCTCCCGCACCACCAAATGCCACCATAGAAAAATCTTTCGGGTCGTAACCTTCTGAAATTGAAATCTTTCTAACGGCATCGGTCATTTTTTCATTAGCAATCGTCCTGAAACCTTCTAAAACATCAAATTTATTAGCTGGTTTTGAAGAGCTTTTGTTAATATCGGTAAGAATAATTTCAAGAGTCTCCTCCGCTTTTTCTTGATAAACTGGAATGCTAAATTGTGCAGTATCCAATCTTCCCAAGAGTAAATTCACATCTGTAATTGTCAATCTACCTCCTGCACCATAACAAGCAGGACCAGGTTTTGAACCTTCGCTTTCTGGACCAACAAAAAGTTTGTAACCGTCAAATCCACAAACAGAACCTCCGCCTGCGGCAACAGTTTCAATTTTGAGTGCAGGACTAAAAATCTGAGCGTTCCCGATTGTTTGAACTGTCCCATAATCCAATTTTTCGTCGTAACGTGCCACATCTGTACTTGTACCACCCATGTCGAAAGTGATAATTTTTGTGGAATTAAATCTCTCTGCAATGTTTACTGCACCAACCAAACCACCAGCAGGTCCACTAAAGAGGCTATCCTTGGGTTCAAAATGGTTTGCGTTGACTAAACCCCCAGCACTTGTCATTACATCTAATTGACAATCAGGAAGTTTGGAAGAAATATTATGAAGATAATTTTGGATAACAGGCTTGAGATACGCATTCACAACTGTAGTTTCTGCCCGATTGAGAAATTTTATTTGCTGTGATAAATCAGTAGAGATACTAACAAAATCGAAGTGTTTGAGAAAATAATTCTTTAGCTTTTGCTCGTGAATTGGATTTCGATAGGCGTTTTTTAGACATATTGCCACAGACTGAATTCCTGCTTTTTTGAAACTTTCAAGGTTATTTCCAATCGTATCAACCTCCAAAGGCAATAGCACTTTTCCTGAAAAATCGACTTGTTCTTTAACCTCTAAAACATCGAAGTACAAAGGACTTTTTTTGATAATATTTTGAGCAAAAATATCTGGTCGAGCTTGATTGCCAATTTCAATTAAGTCTTTAAAACCTTCAGTAACAACAAAAAGGGTTTCAGCTCCCTTCATCTCCAATAAAGCATTAGTACCTTTGGTGCTACCGAGTCTAATGTTTAACGATGGAAGCTTGTCGTACAAACCCGTTTGGGTTAACATACGAATACCCAAAACAGGTGCTTCTTCGTGTGCAGTAACCTCAAAAACAGACAGTTGTGTAAAATTTAGAAGAGATTTATTAAGAAAAATTATGGATTCCTGAAAATCAAATTTTTCTATTTGTGCAGTAAAATTTGTTTCTAAAATTGAGAAGTCATAGCCTTGTAAAATGTCTTTTCCTAAAGCCCAAGATTGAGTAATTCGTACAGATTTTTCGGATAAAATTTCTATAATTTCACCCCTCAGGACTCCACTTGAAAGTACTTTTTTTCGAGAGAAAAAACCAGTTTCATCCACAGCAATACAATCCGTAAAAGTCCCTCCAGTATCAATTGAAATATTATACTTTTTCAAGATTATCTAAAAGTCAAGATGAACATTAATCCATCCTTCATCAAGACGAACACCAAATTTTTTATAGAAATTAATTGCAGGTTCATTCCAATCTAATACTTGCCACATCAGACCTGTACAGTTGGTATCACGGGCTTCCTGAATGGTCGCTTCCAACAATTTTTCACCTAAACCTTTTCCACGCATTTTTTCAGAAACAATCAAATCTTCAAGGTACAAACGCCTCCCTTTCCAAGTCGAATAACGGTTGTAGTGCAAAGCCATTCCTACTACTTCTCCCTCCCATTCAGACACAATACAACCAAAAATTGGATTTTCTTCGAAACCATCTTCGTACATTTTTTCAATGGTATTGGTTACTTGTTCGGGAGCTTTTTCAAAAATTGCTAATTCATTAATTAAATCAAAAAGGGCGGGGACGTCTTCTCTGGTAGCTTTTCTAATTATTACAGACATTATTAGGGTTAATTTGGGGTTAAAAAATTTAGGGAAGATACTCTTTAAAAGGTCATCTTCCCTAATTACTCGATAAGTTACTAAAAATTATAAATTACTTCTCCATTCATTCCAATAAAAATCCAATCTCGCTGTTCCATCTCTCTCAAAATATTATGTGGGTTCATCGGCGGGAACGTGCCAATACGAAACGAACTTATATAATTCTTGAGTGTTTTTGCCTTTTTGGGTCTTTTGTCACGATCCATGGTTTCCAAAAGTCCTTGTAAATCTTCCAGTTCGATAGTCATCATTTGTGCTTCCATAGTGCTAAAAATCTAAGATTAAATTTTAAAATACTATAAATTCTAAATGTCGTGGCTTCAAGTTTGAGTATCAGTGGATGTTTTAATTGTGTTGAACATAATTCTCCCATTTATCAATCACAGACTGCATATCTGGGGGTAATTCAGAATCAAATTGAACAAATTTTTCAGTAGTGGGATGTATGAACCCTAATGTTTTGGCGTGCAGAGCTTGTCGAGGACAAATTTCAAAACAATTTTTCACAAATTGGTCATACTTTGCAAAAGACATTCCTTTTACAATTTTATCGCCTCCATAAGTAGAATCATTGAATAGTGGATGTCCCAAATATCTCATGTGAACCCTAATTTGATGAGTCCTTCCTGTTTCTAAATTACACTGAATTAATGACACATACCTAAGATTTTGCAAAACTTTATAGTGAGTAATTGCGTGCTTTCCTCTTGAACCATCAGGGTAAACCGTTCTCACTTTGCGGTCTTTCAAACTTCGGTCTATATGTCCTTCAATTGTGCCTTTTTCTTCTTTAGGCTCACCCCAAACCAATGCAACATAAGTACGTTCTATGGTATGTGCTGCAAACTGTTTGGCTAAATGAGTCATGGCATAATCAGTTTTTGCAATCACAAGCAAACCAGAAGTCTCCTTGTCTATCCTATGCACCAAACCTGGGCGAATTTCTCCGTTTCGGTGTGTAGGCAAACTCTGAAAATGGTAAACTAACCCATTCACTAAAGTACCGTCCCAATGTCCGAGTGCTGGGTGTACCACCATGTCGGGAGCTTTATTCACAATTAGTAGGTCGTCATCTTCATAAACGATATTAATTGGTAAATCTTGTGGAATAACGCCACCTTCTCTGGGCGGATGTGGTAAAGAAACTGTAATTACATCAAAAGGTTTGGCTTTATAACTCGCCTTTGTTGGCTGTTCGTTGACTTTTATGGCATTAGCATCAATCCCATTTTGGATTTTATTTCGGGTAACATGAGGCAGTTTAATCATCAAATACTTGTCAATCCGCATCAAGTATTGTCCCTTATCCACTATAATTCGATGATGTTCGTATAATTCTTCTTCGTCTTCTTCCTGTTCTTGCATATTTTTGTTTAAATAATCATATTCAGTTATCAAATTTAGAAAAATCTCCCCATGTTTCCATTACCTCCTTCACCTTTAACGCAAATCTATGACCCAATTTTTGAAAAATTTGATATAAAATTCTTTGTAAAACGTGATGATTTACTACATCCTGAGATTTCGGGTAACAAATGGCGAAAGCTAAAATACAATCTTATCGAAGCTCGCAATCAGGGAATTAATCAAGTTTTAACATTTGGTGGAGCATTTTCCAATCATATTTATGCGACTGCTGCTGCTGGCAAAGTCTTTGGTTTTCAGACAGTTGGAATAATCCGTGGAGACGAATTAGACAAAGAATCGAGTCCAACTTTGCGTTTTGCTAAAAACTGTGGGATGGAATTGATTTTTGTTTCAAGAGAATTATATAGAGACAAAGAAATTGTCGCAAAGAAGTATAAAAATACACATTTTATTATTCCTGAAGGTGGAACTAACTCTTTGGCAATCAGGGGTGTAGGAGAAATAGATAATGAAATAACTGAGCAATTAGGTTACATTCCAAACTTTATATGTACTTCTGTTGGTACGGGCGGAACAATGGCTGGACTTTGTTCAAGTAGTAAGTCTAAAATTTTGGGATTTTGTGCCTTAAAGAATGGTAATTATTTAGAGGCAGAAATTTTAACTCTGGCAAATAATCCTAAAATTAATTATGAAATTTTCTGGGATTACCACTTCGGAGGTTATGCAAAAACAAAATCTGAGCTTATAGATTTTATCAATGACTTTGAAAAAAAACATCTTTCCATAAAAATAGAACAAGTCTATACTGGAAAGATGTTTTTCGGAATTAATGATTTGATTCAAAAAGGGTATTTTAAGAAAGGCTCTACAGTCGTTGCTTTACACACAGGTGGATTGCAAGGACGGAGCTTTTAGATTACTCACGCTCTTCAATAATCTTACCTAATTCTTCAAGTGATTCTCCGTAGTTTAAATCAACAGGCACAAACGCATAACTTGGTAGAATTTCTTTTACTAAGGCTTTGGCTTCGTCATCTTTGCCAGATCTTGCTAACATCAAGGCTTTGTGATACTTAAATGCTCGTTCTGGATAAACCCTTTCAAAATTCCCGTATTGCTTTTGCATTGATTCTAATTGAGTCAGGGCAAAGGTAGCATCATTGAAACGCTGCTCATATTCTGGCATATTTTTCAAAACAAAATCAAACAGAAGCCCTGTATGTGCAAAATCAGAATTGAATCTATCTTGATTGCTCGAAAACTCTAAAAATGCTTCTTTAGCTTTTTCAAGATTCTGATTTTCAAGAAAATACGCAACTTTTAGCATGGAAAACTCTCTTCCGCCAAAACCTATTTTGGTAGCATATTGTCCAATCTCATTTAATTGAGCTACATTTCCTTGAATACCCGCCTTCTTTGCAGTTGCCAACATTACCATAAAAACCTGATGCTTGTATTTGCCACCTTTGGGTTTATAATCACTCATCAGAGTCAGTGCTAATTCTGGTTTGTTGATTATATGAATCATGTTGTAAGATGACCAAGAATAATCATCGGGAGTTTTCCGAGATTTATTAAACGCCTCCACTGTCTGACTCTCCAACGAAGCCAAACCATCTGTGTCCATTTCTTTAAGGGCATTTTCTAAAAATTCTTTAAAGTCATTCAGACTAAAAATATCGTGTTTAAATTTTATAACCTTTTCATCTGTATTCAATACCAAAAAAGTGGGCAAAGCTCCAATACCAAATTTATTTCTCAGCGATTTGTTCGCTTCCGAAACTCCATTAATCTGCAACAAGACAAAATTAGCGTCCGTAAACTTTGTCAAAACAGAATCTGGAAATGCTTCATTTTCCATTTTTTTGCACGAAACGTTCCATTCAGCACGAAAATAGATGAACAAAGGTTTATTTTGTTTTTGTGCAAAAGCCAAAGCTTCCGAATAATTTCCCTGAAAGAAATTTACAGCAAACGAAGTATTTGAAATACAAATTATAAAAAGTAAAAGAATAGTTTTTTTCATGTGTTATCAGTGGAATTGTTATACACAAATATACGCAAAAGACCTCCGTTTCGCAAAACGGAGGTCTTTTAGAAATGTCATTAATTTTTTTATCCGACAGAACCTTCTAAAGATACTGCCAATAATTTTTGAGCTTCTACCGCAAATTCCATTGGTAACTGATTCAGTACTTCTTTGGCATAACCATTTACAATTAACGCTACGGCTGCCTCGGTTGAAATCCCTCTTTGGTTACAATAGAACAACTGGTCTTCTCCGATTTTGGAGGTAGTTGCTTCGTGTTCTACTGTGGCAGTTTTATTTTTTACTTCTATATATGGAAAGGTATGAGCCCCGCAACGGTCACCCATTAAAAGGGAATCGCACTGTGAGAAATTCCGAGCGTTATCTGCTCTTTTCATTACTTCTACCAAACCTCTGTACGAATTATGCGATTTTCCTGCTGAGATTCCTTTGGAAACAATTCTTGATTTGGTATTTTTTCCAATATGAATCATTTTTGTTCCAGTATCGGCTTGTTGCATATTATTAGTAACCGCTACTGAATAAAACTCTCCGATTGAATTATCACCTTTTAAAATCACTGATGGATATTTCCAAGTAATTGCAGAACCTGTTTCTACTTGTGTCCAAGAAATTTTGGAATTTGCACCATCACAAATACCTCTTTTTGTTACGAAATTGTAAATTCCACCTTTCCCATCTTTGTCTCCTGGATACCAATTTTGCACTGTCGAATACTTCACTTCTGCATCGGTATGAGCAAAAATCTCTACTACGGCTGCATGAAGTTGATTTTCGTCTCGTTGTGGTGCTGTGCAACCTTCTAAATAACTTACATAAGAACCTTCATCCGCTACAATCAAGGTACGTTCAAACTGACCCGTACCTGCTGCATTGATTCTGAAATATGTTGAAAGTTCCATTGGGCAACGAACACCTTTGGGAATATAACAGAACGAACCGTCAGAAAAAACAGCAGCATTCAGTGCAGAAAAGAAATTATCTTTTGCTGGAACAACTGAACCCATGTATCTTTTAATCAATTCTGGATGTTCTTGAATTGCTTCTGAAATTGAGCAGAAAATAATCCCTCTTTTTGCTAAATCGCCCTTAAAAGTGGTAGCCACAGAAACCGAATCAATTACGGCATCAACTGCAATGCCTGACATGAAACTGTCATCTTTTACGCCAGAAATTCTCTTTTGCTCTTTTAGGGAAATACCTAATTTCTCGAAAGTTGCTCTCAATTCTGGGTCAACATCATCCATTGAATCAACTACTTTTGCTGCTTTTGGAGCAGAATAGTATTTAATTGACTGATAGTCAACGGGTTGATAATTAACATTTGACCATTTTGGCTCTTTCATCGTGAGCCATAATTGATATGCTTCAAGACGTAAATCTAACATCCAAGAAGGTTCATTTTTCTTGGCAGATAATTGCCTGATTACATCTTCACTTAAACCTGCGGGAATTTCATCGGCTTCAAAATCATTATGAAATCCGTATTTGTATTCCGACGAAGTTACTTCTTCTAAAATATCTATTTCTTCTTTTGCCATTTTCTTTAGCCTCAAATTATGTTTTAGCCTACAAAAGTAAACCAATTTTGACGAAAAAAGTTCGCTAATTTAGATTTTTTCTAACTAATTTTAGTAAGAAAGAAGCAAAGGCACATAGTGGCAGAGAAGCGAAGTAGCAGAGTTTGAGACAAAATCTTGATAGTGTTAGAGAATGTATGCTCTTATGCTACTTCACCCGAAACAACCTTTCTGAACATTACACCGTATTTGAAGTTGAATAGTAAAATATCCCACAACAAATGAAGAAATTTTTTCCTCTTTTTTTATTCTTACTCAGTTTTAGCTGTAAACAATCTATCGAGGATGAACTTCAAATTTGTGGAGTAGATGACCCTGCTAATAATTCAAAATGGTTCAAGCAATTGATTGATTTTCAGAAAAGACATAATCTGAATCCAGCTTTGGTACGTCAGTTTACTTTTGAGAATAAAACTTTTTACGCTTTATATAATGGGGCAGTTTCATTGAAGTATGATTTTTTAGGTAACCCTCAGATTTATAATTGCGAAGGCATTGAAGTTAGCGATAGTTGGGGACAAGGAACTTATGATTTCTTTTTTAAACAAGCCATTAAACAAGGCATTGTCTGGACAAAAGGAAAAACGGAAGAAAAACTAAAAATTACTCCTTGCGGAACAACTCAGCCTGAAAAAGATTTATTTTGGCTTGGCAAAGTCATTAGATTTTTAGACAGAAATGCTTGGAAGGGAGTTGTTTACGAATATGAATATAATGGAAAATTAGTCTTTTTTGGAATCTATACTTTTACCCCCAATAGTCGCCAAAGTAATTTTGCAATTATTGATTGTGAAGGGGTTACATTAAGCGAAGAAGAAAATTGGAATCAGACTGACTTTAGAATGAAAGCCGTAAATCTTGGCGTAATTTATCAGAAATAAATGAGATTTATTACAATTGATTTCACAGAAATGACTTAACTTTAAGAAAACGCTGCAACCCTTCGGTACTATATTTCGTCTCTCTACTAAACGCAATACAAGAATGAAGAACAAATCTATATTTATCCTTTTCGCTATTCTATTTTTAACCTCATGCTTTGGGCGTTATGTTGAGCCTACTCCAAATCCCAAAGAAGGGTATCGCCCGATTTATGCTAATCGAGAACAAGTTGAAAAAATTACTTTAGAAGCTCCTCGAAAAATGGTAAATCCTGGAAAGATTTATGTGAAAGGTGATATACTTTTCGTAAATGAAATCAATGCAGGAATTCATATTTTCGACAATTCCAATAAATCAAAGCCCGTCGCAACAGCCTTTATTGCTATTTTGGGAAATGTAGATATTGCTGCAAAAGAAAACATAATTTATGCTGACAATGTGAATGATCTTGTGGCAATTGATATTTCATCGCAACGGACAATCAAAGTCACGAAACGAGTAAAAAATCTCTTTAATGCCAATACACAGAATTTTCCGCCGTACAGAAATACCTATTTCGAGTGCGTAGATGAGAAAAAAGGCGTTGTAATTGGTTGGGAAAAATACGAAATTAAAGAAGGAGGAATCCCAAATTGTAGAAGGTGAATGGCTGTCGGCAATCAGCTATTGGCTGTTGGCTTTATTTCAGGGTAGTTATGCTAAAAAGTTTGTAAACGAATCTTAATATCAGAACTTAATCTAAATTGTAGTTCATTTTATCTTCTATAACATTATGAAAATCAAACACTTACATATAATTATATCAGTATTGATTGCTTTGGTTTCGTTGCAATGCCAACAATCAAATGAATCGCTTGCCGCTTCTGGTACAAATGGCGTTGGGGGTTCTTTGGCTCGTTTCGCCATTACGGGGAATACCCTTTATTCTGTAACACAAACAAAACTGAATGTGTTGGATGTTGCAGATGCTCAAAATCCTGTGTTTAAAAAAGAGCAAAGTTTAGGTTTTGGGATTGAGACAATTTTTCCATATCAAAATTATTTGTTCATTGGTACACAGACAGGTATGCAAATTTTTGATAATTTAAACCCTCTTGAACCAAAGTTTATTTCTTCATATTCACACCTTCAAAGCTGTGACCCTGTGGTAGTTCAAGGGAATTACGCCTACGTTACTTTGCGTGGAGGAACACCTTGCAGGTCTGGAATTAATCAATTGGAGGTGATTGATATTGCCGATATTAAAAACCCAAAAATCATTAAGATTTATTACTTGCAAAACCCGCACGGTTTGGGAATTGACGGCAATAGATTATTTGTCTGCGAAGGAGATTTTGGGTTAAAAATCTATGACATCACAAAACCAGATACCCCAATTGAAAAATATTATTTAAAAGATGTAAAAAGCTACGATGTGATTCCACAAAACAATGTGTTGATTGTGACAGGCAAAGACGGAATCTATCAGTACGATTATTCTAATCAAAACGAATTGAAATTGTTAAGCAAAATCTCTGTTGAAAAATGAAAAACGTCGCACTTATATTTTTTGCTATATTATTGTCAGTCAGAGCTTTAGCTCAAGAGCCTGTAACGAAACCTTCGTTCGAGAAACCATCTCCTATTATTAAATTTGCTCCGTTAAGTATTCTTGATAAAACTGCAACCTATCAATTTGCTTTAGAATATTTTCTGACAGACAGAAAATCTTTGCAATGCGAGATTGGCTATGGTTCAAGTTCAATTGATTTTCTCACGGCTGCCAATCCTAAAAAAGACGAACAAACAATTCGATTTAGAGGAGAATATCGAATTTACTCATCTGCTATCCCAGCTTTGTTCAAAAGAGAACTTAATAAAGACTACATTGCTTTCGAGTTTCTGTATAAAAATCATACTTATTTGAATAATCAGGAGTTTGGAAGAAGTTGTGGTGGCTCTCAGGGCTGTGATTATTACGAAAAATTTGAATTTATACAACAAACACAAAGTTTTGCGAGTCATTTCAAATATGGTTCACAACTTTTTTCTAAATCAGGGTTTGTAATTGATGCTTATATAGGAGCTGGTTTCAGAGTAACGGATGTACAAACATTCAGATTACCTGATAACTTAGGAATTACTTCTAATTTTTCAAACTCGATTTTTTCCTACAATTATAATTCTCAATATTTTCCTACACAAAAAGGGCTTTATCGTTCATTAAGTATAGCGGCTGGTTTGAAAATTGGTTTGTCAACACAGAAGAAGAAAAAAGTATAATTATTAGTACTACTGCATAAGTATCTAATAATCAAATATATAGTTTTAAATTCACTTATTTTAAGCTCTTCAAATTTATCCTCGACTTGCTTCAATGCCTAAATTTTACTTTATTTGGGTATGGAAAAAACACAAGAACTCAAAAAAGAATTAGGCTTGCTCGATGCCACCATGATTGTGGTTGGTTCAATGATTGGCTCAGGTATTTTTATCGTTTCTGCAAGCATTACACAGCAATTAGGCTCGCCTGGTTATCTCTTACTTGCATGGATTGTTACAGGGGTGGTTACACTGATTTCTGCCCTCTCTTACGGCGAACTTGCAGGTATGATGCCCAATGCTGGTGGACAATACGTATATCTACGAGAGGCTTACAATCCGTTGATAGGTTTCCTTTTTGGTTGGACAACTTTCTTAGTTATCGAAACAGGAACAATCGCTGCGGTTGCGGTTGCTTTTGCCAAATATACAGGTGTTTTATTGCCAGAATTAATTGGTACAGACCATAAAATTCTCTTCTTCGACACTCAACAACTATTGGCAATAATTTTATTGATTGTACTGACAATCATTAACTTACAAGGTGTAAGAGAAGCAAAATTCGTACAATTATTTTTCACTATTATAAAAACTGCTGCATTATTGGGCTTGATGATTTTAGGAATTATTGTTGGGAAAAAAGTGGGTATGTGGGATATTAATTCCCTTGATTTTTGGACACCTATCAAGGTTAATGTTAATCCTGAGACCAAGAAAATTATCAGCGAAACTCATCTCGAAGGTATTGGTTTGTGGTCTGCATTTGGTTTAGCTCTGATTGGTCCATTGTTTTCATCTTCGGCATGGAACAATGTTACCTACATTGCTGGGGAAATGAAAAACCCCAAAAAAGATATTCCAAGAAGTTTATTTTTGGGTACAATCATTGTGAGTTCATTGTACATTTTGGCAAATATTGCCTACTTAATGCTCTTACCAGCCAAAGGTGACCCTGCTGGAATCGACACACTTTCAAGAGGGATTATGTTTGCTTCTAATGACCGTGTGGGTACTGCTGCCGCAGAAATGATTTTTGGTACTCCTGCAAAAATAATCATGGCAGTTTTTATCATGATTTCTACATTTGGTTGCAATAATGGACTCATCATGTCTGGGTCAAGAGTCTATTATGCAATGGCAAAAGATGGGCTTTTCTTCAAACAAGCAACGAAACTAAATGGTAAAGGAGTCCCCAGTGTTTCTATTATTTTTCAAAGCCTTTGGGCAGGAGTACTCTGTCTATCAGGTACTTATGGGCAACTTTTAGATTATACTGTTTTTTCGGTTTTGATATTTTATATCCTAACAATTGCAGGAGTATTTATTCTCAGAAAAAAACAGCCTGATACCCCAAGACCATACAAAGCATTCGGCTATCCAGTTATCCCCGCTATTTACCTGTTTTTTGCTACTGCACTTTGTGTTAATTTACTCATATTCAATCCATTAGCATCTGGTGCTGGGCTTTTGATTATCGCAATTGGAATACCTGTTTTTTATATTTGGAATAGTAAAAAATCAATCTGAAATACCATAAAAACACTAATTAAATGAAGAATCAAAATTACGGATGGGTAGTCCTTTTTGCCCTCTTTTGTATTTATTTTGCCAGTAATGGCTTTGGGTTCAATACCTTACCAATTTGGTATCCTTCACTAACAACAGAATTTAATTTAGCCAAAGGACAAATCTCAGAAGCACCAACATTGATGTTAGTTTTAGTGGCATTTCTCTCTCCCGTTTTTGGTTATATGTTAGACAAATGGAATCCTAAAACCATGATGTTGATTGGAGGAATTGGTCTATCTGCTTTGTTTTTAGGGTTTTCTAAAATTTCTTCTTTCGGAGAATTGAAAATCTTCTATGTACTTTATGCAGTCTTTTTATGTTTTGGAGGAATCCTGACGAGTATGTACTTAATCAATAAATGGTTCGATAAAAATAGAGGTATTGCTGTTGGTATTTTCTTGAATGCGTCGAGTTTGGGAGCTTTTATTTTTAGCAAATGGGCAGCAGGATTAATTGCTATAAAAGGTTGGAGAGAAGCAGAAATGACAATGGCTTTTGTGATGACAGCGTTGTTGATTTTACCTTGGTTTCTCATTAAAAATCGTTCAAAAGAATCTATTTCTGAAGGTGTTGCCGCAATGAAAATCAGTAATTTAGCATCAGGGACACATAGTTTGACTTTGAAAGAAGCACTAAAAACCCCCACTTTTTATATACTATTACTCATTACAGGAACACTTTGGTATTGTATTAATGCTTTGCTTTTTAATAAAGACCTCTATTTGACTGACTTACAAAAAACAGTTCAAGATCGGGGGAGTTTTGCCATGTTATTTTTCTTTTGTGGCTTTTTAGGCAAGTTAGTTTTCGGTTTTCTGAGTGATAAATTCAGTAAGAAAATGATTATGATTGTTTCGATTGGCAATCTTCTGTTGGGTTCTTTTCTATTAAGAAGTTCAATTGGAAATCCAGAATTGGTAAAATGGGTAGCAATCGTTTACGGATTTGGTTATAGTGGGGCATTTACGATGATTCAAGTACTGATTGCGGATTTTTATATGGGCAAAAACTACGGTACAATCTTAGGAATCTTCACGATGGTTGATACCTTAGCAGGAAGTTTAGGGATAATTTTAGTTGGAAAGAATAGACAATTCTCTGGTTCGTATCTCCATGCTTTTGACACTATGACAATCCTTTGTGCTATTACAATTTTAGCAACATTTATTATCAAAAAACCACAAGCAAGTGATTTGCAAATCTGATTTTTTCGATGTCCGATTTTTGTTATTCAATGTTCGCACAAAAAATGCCTCAAAACGTATGTTTTGAGGCATTTTTTATAGCTGACTTCTAATTTTTTCAACTTTTTCAAGAGGGACTTTTAGGGTATCTGCGATTTGTTGAGGAGTCAACAAATTGGACAACAAAAGTTCTTTGATAACAGAGAAAATTGTTTCTTCTTTTCCTATTACTTCTCCTCTCGCTTCTCCTCTTGCATTCCCTTGCATGAAACGAATGTCTGTTTCTAAATCATATACGATTGGCATGATGGATGTTTGTTTAATTGTTTCTTCTTGTAAATCACGTAGTTTTGCTAAAACTTCCAATTGTTTCAGATATTTTCCAAAACGGTTTTGCCCTCTCAAAAGTTCCTGTAATTTATCAAGAACTTTAGCGATTACCTTTTGAGGAGAAGTATTCTTAAAATTACAAAGAATGGATAGAATTACTTCTTCTGGATTATCCGAATTTAAAAAACTTTCATACTCAAAATTATGAATATCAATAATTTCATACTCAAAAGAAATCCCTTTCATTTCTAAACTTCTTGTCATTTTTCTGAGTTTATCTTTTCCAATATACAAAACATATTGTCGAATTTCAGTTTTGAACTTTCTCAGCAACAACGACTTATACTCTAACATTCGGTAAACCATATCTTTCTCATCAACTGATTGAAATTCAATTTGCAGAACATAACTTTGGCTTTCTCCTACCTCTTTAACTCTTTTTAGAAAATCAGGTTTTCGTTCAATTGTTATATGTAAGTCATCTTTGATTGATGTATATTTCGCACCTTCCAGACCCAGTAGTTTTTGTGCAAATGGAAGAAGAATCGGCTCAATATTCTCCTTCATGATACGATCATACTCGTTAATACTCATGCGGCAATGTTCCGTTTACTACTTCGTGCCACGGCAAACCGTGAATATTTAACATCGCCATGAATGGATCTGGATTCATTTCTTCGCAATTCCAAACACCTGGTTTCATCCATTCACCCGTAATCATCATAGCTGCCCCAATCATGGCTGGCACACCTGTGGTATAACTAACTCCCTGAGCTTGAACTTCCTTCCAACAATCTTGGTGTTTGCAGTTATTCCAAACATAGTAAGTTTTTTCTACACCATCCTTAATACCTTTAATCTGGCAACCAATAGAAGTTTCGCCCGAATAGTTTTCTCCTAAAGTGCCTGGTTCTGGTAAAACTGCCTTTAAAAATTCCAATGGAACAATGTCCATTCCTTGAAACTTGATAGGCTTAATACTCGTCATTCCAACATTTTCGAGTACATTCAAATGTGTAATATATTGTTGTCCGAAAGTCATCCAGAATCTTGCACGTTTCAATGTTGGAAAGTTTTTTACTAAAGATTCCAATTCTTCATGGTACAAAACATAAGATTCTTTTGGTCCAATGCCTGGGTAATCAATTGGCTTATGGATTGACATCGCTTCTATTTCTACCCATTCGCCATTTTCCCAATATTTACCTTTCTGGGTAATTTCTCTGATATTAATTTCTGGGTTAAAGTTAGTAGCAAATGCTTTGCCGTGATCGCCAGCATTACAATCAACAATATCCAGATAGTGCATTTCGTCAAAATGATGTTTGTTAGCATAAGCTGTATAAACTTGTGTAACGCCTGGGTCGAAACCACAACCCAATAATGCCATCAAACCTTTTTCTTTAAAACGCTCCTGATACGCCCATTGCCACGAATATTCAAACTTTGCTAAATCTTTTGGCTCATAATTGGCTGTGTCCATGTAGTGAATATTGGTTTCGAGACAAGCATCCATAATAGTCAAATCTTGGTATGGCAATGCCACATTAATAATCATCCAAGGTTTTACTTGATTGATTAATGCAACCAATTCTGGTACATTGTCAGCATCAACTTTAGCTGTTTGTACTTTGGTTGGCAGACCAATTTTAGCACATTCTTCTGCTATGGCATCACATTTACTTTTAGTGCGGCTTGCCAGGACCACTTCCGAAAAAATAGCAGGATTCATCGCACATTTTTTCACTACAACATTCCCCACTCCACCAGCACCAATAATTAATACTTTCTTTGACATTTTATATTTCAGTTTGATTGATAAATTTCTGTTTTCAAAATTCACCACAAAGAAACAAAGTACACATAGTTTTGATGATGTATTTCTTGTATATCCTTTCTGAAATGGTAATCTTGGTCTGCAAAATTACAAACTTCTTGGGATTTTAAAAAAGAAAGCCTCCGCTTTGGGCGAAGGCTTCATTTTTCAATCAATTTTAAGGTCTGCGACTTAAAACGGTCTGGTAGCCTTTGCAAAACAGGCAATCCAATACTTAGAAAAAAGATTGTCCTCTCTTACACCCTTACTTGTGGAAGCGTGGATGAACAATATTTCCTTTTCAGAATGTACCTCTGTTATCAGTCCTGCATGATTGATGTTCGCTGTCCCTCCTTTATTAGTTACAAAAAAAACTAAATCTCCTGGTTTAACATCGGCAATTTCTATTTCTCTACCAATATTAGCTTGTTGCCAAGAAATTCGAGGTAATTGAAAACCCTGCGAACTATAAACAGAGCAAATCAGTCCAGAACAGTCAAAACCGCCTGCATCATTTCCGCCTGAACGATAGGGTACGCCCGTGTAACCTCTGGCAGTGATGATGATATTATTGATTGTTCTGGAATTATAGGAAGCTCTACCCGTTGGATAAGTATTTGAGGATTCTCTTTTACGAAAAAGTCGGCAAGAATCGAAGCAGATTATTAAACAAAGAAATACCAATAATCTGCCCGTAGTGGACAGGATGCGTCTTTTTTTCATTGTTTATGTTGTTAAGTAAGGAATTTTAATAGGTAAATATAACGGTGTTAGGTAAAATAATGTATCAATTCCTGTGAAAATTTACCAAAACGACTTGCTTTTAGACAAAACAACATAACGAAAACCTTAGAAAATCTTATATTTGAGAAATGATTATACAAAACCAAAAAATCACATGAAAAAACTCATTACAATATTATTCATCTCTTTGAGTATCAATACTTTCGCACAAAACATGGGGAAAGTTATTGAAGGAAAATCAATGGCGAGTGCTATCTTGAAAAAAGACGTTCGCTACATGGTTTATCTTCCTGCGGATTATGGCACAACCGAACGCACATATCCTGTGGTGTATTTGTTGCATGGCTATTCTGACGACGAAACAGGTTGGGTACAATTCGGGGAAGTAAACCGTTATGCTGATAAAGCCATTGCAGATGGTACAATTCCGCCAATGATTATTGTGATGCCAGACGGTGGTACAACTTGGTACATGAATGCCTATGACGGACAGGCAAGTTATGAGGACTTTTTCATCAAAGAATTCATGCCAAAAATTGAAAAAGATTTTAGAATTAAAGCTACAAAAAAATATAGAGGTATTGCTGGACTTTCGATGGGTGGATTTGGCACATTGAATTTAGGACTAAAAAATATTGATTTGTTTTCTTCAATCGCACCACTAAGTGCCGCAGTTTTTGGGGATAGTGATGTTGAAAAAAGTCCCGATGAACGCTATGATTCTATGTTTGGACAACTATACGGTAGAAAACTAAAAGGAAAAGACAGACTAACAAAAACTTGGTACGACAATTCTATCTTGAAAATTGTAGAAACAAAATCTGCCGATGACCTCAAAAAATTGCGTTATTGGATTGATTGCGGCGATGATGATTTCCTGACAAAAGGAAACTGTTTGTTACATATTGCCCTTATCGAGAAAGGCGTTCCGCATGAATTCCGTGTACGTGAAGGTGCCCATAACTGGACATATTGGCGAACGGGAATAACGGATGCTTTACAATTTATTGGTGATAGTTTTAGGCAAAAGTAATGTTTTGAATGGTGATTAAATGTGAGCTATCAAATTATCCCGTAGGGATTCAATATCGGTAGAAAAATCACAATAAATTTCCGTTTTCCTGCCGTAGGTATGGCATTATACCATACCTACGGCAGGAAAATCAACTGTAGTCAATTTTCTACCGATATGTAATCCCGATGGGATTTTTGTAAAATGACAACTTATTTCGTGTCATTATCAGACTTAGCAAACGCTTTTTTCAATTCGTAAAAACCAAAATAAACTAAAGATAAAAGTCTATCGTTCTTAGATTCAATCAATAATTGTAGAACATGAAGGTTACTTTTTTCTTTTTTCTATTTGCTATTAGTTTTTCAAATTTCGGTCAATCATATTTTGAAGTAAATCGAAAGGTTTTTTTACAAAATAAAGAACTTAACCAGCCCATTGATGCCAGAAACCCTGATTATGAATTACTAAATGCTGCTATTTTTCATGCCACCAATCAAGCAAGAGAACAAGAAGGTTTGAAGGCTTTTTTACATTCAGAAGTACTCTATAAAGTTGCAAAACAGCATTCGGAAGCGATGATTGCTGAGAATTTTTACAATCACATTAACCCCAGAAATTCAAAACTTAGAACCATGCCATTGCGTATTCAGTCACAAACGAACGAGTTCATGGAAATGGCTGAAAACATTGCCCAATATGACATCCTGAGTGTCTATGAGCAATATTGTATTCAAAAAGGAAGAAGTTTTTCAGCAGAATTTGAATATCTTGATTGTAAAACTAAGTCTCCGATTCCAATGTTTACTTACTGGAATTATGCACAAGTTGTTGTAAAAGGTTGGATGAATTCTACTGGACACCGAGAAAACATTCTCAACCCCCGCCTAAAATATATTGGATGTGCCGCATATCTATCCGAAAAACCCTATCAATCTCAGCGTTGCCCTTTTGCGAGACTTACTCAAAATTTTGGAGGTTAAGAAACTGTTAATTCTTTGCAGGGATTCGAGTAGTTCTTTGTAAATTTACAGAAACATCCTCCACAAAACCTACCGTTTAAGTAGTTGAATTGTATTGATTTGGAAGAGATATAAACGCATTTTTTTTGTAAATATCTACTAATCAAATAATTGTAAAATACCAACCTTAAATTTCAGTAATTAAGCTATTTACTTCAAGACAAATAAAATTCGATAGTCTGTTTGACTCAAAGAATTTTTTACTAAAATAATTTAAAGAACTTTCGATGAAATTAACATTTTGGGGTGCCTCAAAACAAGTGACTGGGAGCATGTATCTGCTTGAGTTAGAAGATGATTACAGGGTGCTGATTGATTGCGGAACAGACATGGAGCGTGATATTGATTTTGAACAACCCGCAGGCTATCAGCCTTTTTTCCCGTTTGAGGCTTCTCAGATAAATTTAGTTTTACTTACTCATGCTCATATCGACCACTCTGGCAATATTCCGATGTTGTACAAAGAAGGATATGAAGGACAAGTGCTTTGTACAACGGCAACGGCAGAACTTTCTAATCTTTTACTACATGACTCGGCAGCTTTGAATCAAAAAAAACTGAATAAAGCCGAAGGAAATAGCAATAAAAAGAAAAAACAAATGGATAGGCTCAGCAAAAAGGGGGATATTTATTTGGAAAGGCAAGTGGAGGAAGCAATGAGTAACTTCGTGACGATTCAGTTCAATCATACTTTCAAAATAAAAGATGGTGTTCATGTAACTTTTTATCCAGCAGGGCATTTATTGGGTGCAGCTCATATTGTTCTGAAAGTAAAAGACGGTGGCAAAACAAAATCTATTTGTTTTTCTGGAGATATTGGTCGTAAAAATTATCCCCTTCACATTGACCCCCAACCTGTTCCAGAAGTTGATTATTTACTTTGTGAAACTACTTACGGTTCAAGAAATCACGAAGACACTGCATCGCCCGAAGAAGCACTTGGTGATGTTATCAAACGAACTTGTATTGACATTCCTGGTCGATTAATTATTCCAGCATTTTCAGTTGGTCGGACTCAGGCGATTCTTTATACGCTTAGTCGTCTGTATAATAACACAGGTATAAAACCCATTAAGGTATTCAGTGACAGCCCATTAGCTTATGCTTCTACGAGAGTTTATCAGAAAAACCTCAAAGGTTTAAACAAAGAAGCTCGTGAATATCAGGAAGAAAATGATTCACTATTCGACTTTGAAAATCTTCAATATATCCAATCAGAAAAATCCAGCAAAGCCATTTCAAATTATTCAGAACCTTGTATTATTATCTCGTCTTCGGGTATGATTGCGGGTGGACGGGTAGAACAGCACGTGGCGGCAAACATCAATAATGCGTATTGTACTATTTTATTAGTGGGTTATGCCTCAGAGGGAACTTTGGGTTGGCGACTTATGAATGGACAAAAAACTATTAGAATTAAAGATAAAGAACATCCTGTTTTAGCTACCGTAGAAAAAATAGATGTATTCAGTGGGCATGGAGACCAAAATGATTTGATTAATTTTGTAAAAATGCAATCGCCACAAAAATTAAAAAAAGTATTTTTGATTCATGGAAACGAAGACAGCATGGAAGCATTTAAAGAAAAGTTATCGGAAAATGGCTACGAAAATGTCGAAATCCCTGAGTATGGACAGAGTTTTGAATTGTAAATTTCGATGCTCGAGATTCGATTTTCGTTATTCGATGTTCGGGACTGGACAGATAGCCAAAAATCAAGCACTGAACATCAAGCAACGAAAATCAAACATCAAAAAAAGATAACCCCCAAAAACTATATTTATGAGAACACTTTTAGAATTTGAAAAACCAATTGCCGACCTTGAGTTGAAATTGGTAGAGTTGAAAAAATTAGCCATTGATAATGATGTTGATGTTAGTGCTGCCGCTTCTTCTCTCGAAAAATCTATTGCATCTCTCAAAAAAGAGACTTTTTCTAATCTTACTCGTTGGCAACGGGTTCAACTTTCTCGTCATCCAGAGCGTCCTTATACGCTTGATTATATAGAAAATATTTGTGAAGAATTCATTGAAGTTCATGGCGACCGTAATGTTGCAGATGATAAAGCAATGGTGGGTGGTTTCGGTAAAATTGATGGACAAACCGTCATGATTATTGGTCAACAAAAAGGGCGAAATACCAAACAACGTCAAATGCGTAATTTTGGAATGCCAAATCCAGAAGGTTACCGCAAAGCTCTGCGTTTAATGAAAATGGCAGAAAAATTTGGCAAACCAATCGTTACTTTGATTGATACGCCAGGGGCTTTTCCAGGATTAGAGGCAGAAGAGCGTGGACAAGGAGAGGCAATTGCCAGAAATATCCGTGATATGTTCATGTTGAAAGTACCCGTTATTTGTATTATTATCGGCGAAGGTGCATCTGGTGGAGCATTAGGAATTGCTATTGGTGATAGAGTTTTGATGCTTGAAAATACTTGGTATTCAGTTATTTCGCCAGAATCTTGTTCTTCTATTCTGTGGAGAAGTTGGGATTTTAAAGAACAAGCTGCCGAAGCCTTAAAACTTACCGCAAATGATATGTTGGGTAATGGATTGGTAGATGGAATTATTCCAGAACCTTTGGGTGGGGCTCACTTGAATTATGGTTTAGCAACTGCAACGGTGAAAAAAGTGATTCTGGATACGATTTCAGAATTGAATAAATTCAGTGCAGACGAAAGAATTTCTCAGCGTATTGATAAGTTTACTAAAATGGGCGTTTTTCAGTAAACTCAATGAGTGAATGAAGGAATGAGTGAATATTTTGAGAGTCGCTTTTTTTTTAAAACTTAGCAAATATGGTTGTCTGACAACCGCAAATATTAACTTTATAACTGAGTACTATGATTAAGAATATCATCTTCGATTTGGGGAATGTTGTGATTGATATTGCTCCAAATCTTACCTACGAAGCATTTTCAGCACTTTCAACTCAATATAATCCTCAAGAAATTGAGCAAACTATTAAGCAAGAAAAACTTTGGGTCGATTATGAAACAGGGCTGTATTCTGATGAGATGTTTAGAGATTTACTCAGAGAAAAACTTTTTCTACAAGGAACAGACCAAGAAATTGACCATGCGTTCAATGCTCTTTTATTGGAAATTGACCCTAAAAGAATTGAATTAATTGAACAAATTTCTGCCCAATACCGAACATTTGTTTTGAGTAATACGAGTAATATTCATATTTTGGAATGTGTAAATATTCTAAAAAAATGTACTGGAAGACCAAGTTTGCAAGGTTTGTTCGAACGAGTTTTTTTCTCTTGGGAAATGCAAAAGGTAAAACCAGACCCAGCCATTTATGAACAACTATTAGCCGAAGCCAACATCATAGCCGAAGAAAGCCTTTTTATTGATGACCTTTTACCTAATGTTATGGCAGCTAATGCTCTGGGAATCAATATTGTACACCTCCAAGCTCCTACTACAATTCTGGATATTCTTCCAGCATACCTTCAATGAAATCAAAAACAATACTGATTCAAATTTGCCTTTTTGTCCTGACAGTTTTTACAACTACTGCCACTGGTGCAGAATGGATGACAGGCAAATATTTTTTTTACCCAACCTTTGGAATCTTTCAGCCAGTAGATGATATTCATAAACTGCATCTCAAAGATTTTTGGCAGGGTTTTCAATACTCAATTCCTTTTTTGGGAGTACTGACTTTTCATGAATTCGGGCATTTTTTCATGGCTCGTTATCATAAAATTAAAGTAACTCTCCCCTACTATATTCCCTTGTGGTTCAGTAGTTTGCTACCAAATTTTGGCACAATGGGGGCAGTTATCAGATTGTTAGAACCTACAAAATCAAGAAAACAATATTTTGATGTCGGTATTGCTGGACCTTTGGCAGGTTTTGTCATTGCATTAATTGTATTGGCTTACGGTTTTACACATTTACCTCCGCCCGAACATATCTTTACGATTCACCCTGAATATCAACAATATGGTTTAGATTATGCAAAATACGCTTATCAGGATACTTCAAAGTTAGGCGGTGCATTGGTTTTGGGTGATAGTTTTCTTTTTTACTTTTTCAAAACTTATATAGCTAATAAAGACTTAGTACCACCTATTTTTGAAATCATTCATTACCCATATATCTTGGCAGGCTATCTTTCACTTTTTTTTACAGCACTCAATCTTATTCCCGTAGGGCAGTTAGACGGTGGACATATTTTGTACGGTTTAATTGGTAAAAAATACTTCAATATTGTCTCACCAGTGCTATTTGTACTGTTTGCTACTTATGCTGGCTATGGAATGTTTACAGTGCATGATATTGCCAATGCAACTAATACAGAACAAACTACCGACCTGATTTTCAAACTGTTAGTATATATTTATTTTCTGCAAATCTGTTTTTCAAGAATCAATCCTGATGATAAAATCACGGCTTGGGCTTTGAGTCTCTCTGTTGTGACATTCCAATTGGTGCTGAGTTACTTTTTACCAATAGGCACACAAGGATTCTCTGGATTTTTATTGTTCGTGTTTTTATTGGGAAGAGTTTTAGGTGTATATCACCCACCAGTAGAAATTGATAAACCACTTGATTTGAAAAGAAAAATCTTGGGTTGGATTACCCTCATCATTTTCATATTGTGCTTTGCCCCACAACCATTTATGGAAATGCCTTAGATTTTTTTCGTTGCTCGTTTTTCGATTTTTGTTGTTCGATTTTTGTTTGCTAAAAAATAAAACTCCCTCTCAGATTCGTCTGGAGGGAGTTTTTTATAATGTAATTCCTTTTTTTGCCATTAATTCGGTTAAACAAAGATTCAAATTTGGCATTACTTCGATGTTTTTGTTCCAATCATCTATCGTCCAAGATTTTTCTTTTTCTGCAATCATCACCTTATGTGATTTAGTGAAATACCAAATTACTTTTTCTACCCCAAAATCAAGAAGCTTTTCTGTTTTTTTATAGAAATAGTCATTTTCTTTTACAAATTCAAGATTTGCTTTTGTATCTATTTCTATCATGATTTTTGGAGGAATCGTTGTATATGTATCTGTCATGTCAACTCCATTAAATTGACTTTTATGATAAATTCCAAAATCCCCAGACAAGTTATCATTATGATCAATGTGAATTCCAAATTCATTAGTGAAAATCTCATATTCTTCTGACATTAGTTTAGAAAAATATTGAATCAATATTGCAATAATTCTACTTTGTAATAAACTACTTCCCATTATCTCTTCAAATGTTTTTTTATTTGTCAATACCTCTCTGAACCCTTCGTAATAAATGGGTTTTCCATCCATTATTTCGTAGATGAGATAATGAGGTATATCTTTTGCTCTGACAGGAAGTCGTTTTTTACGATACGGCGAAAGAGTTGCTACCATAATTTTAGAATATTTGTTTTGAACCTAAAAATAGTTTTTTTTTCTGTAAAAAAGAAATCGTCAACCTTCTGACAATTCAATTCCAAAACAATCCGAACAGTTTTTGGGGACGATATTTGAAATTTGTTACTTTGAATTTTTGCCTCCGTGGTTGGTAACGATAAAAATAATCTCCTACTTTCAGCCATGTGTTTTTATCTAAATTTTTAGGGTCAATATCGTCTTCAAGGGTGTGCAAACTACCATTTGTTTTATGGGCAATTTCAAAATATTCTTGCTGAAAAGCCTTCGTGGTATCTCCTGTTCCTCCGCATAAGACTACGTGAACAGGTTTTTTAATTTGCGACAACAAATACATATCCTTGGGTGGTGCGTCATTGTCTGCAATAAGGATAAGGTGTTTTGCTTCTGGAAAATTCTTCTGGGCATACAACAATGCCGCTAAATCATTCTCTTCTCCATCTTTGTTATTTTGGGTATTTTGGTCGGCTTTCACCATAATTGGCAAGACAGCTTTTAGATTTCTTTCCTTCGTTAAAAACATTTGTCCTGTATTACTATCCTTCTGTGTTTGATTACCCAAACTGTCACAATCAGTAAAAAATACTGTTCCTTGTATCGCAAGATTTCGGGGGTTTTCTTTCATCCAAGCAAAAACTTGCGTGCTATACGGGTACATACTCGTAGTAAAATCACTGACAATCACAGAGTTATTCCATTCTTGAATCTTTCTGCCTAATAATTGGTACATGGTCGAATCATTGCCAAAATCTTCTTTCAACATTTGCAAACTAAACTCACTTTCAGGTAGAGTTATTTGAGCAATTTTGGGTAATGAATTTCCATTGCCAATCGGAAATATTGTAGGCGATTTTTTAGAGATTGGCTTCAATTTTTTGTCCTCAAAAACCTTTTCAATATTCTCTTTTTCTTCAAATATCTCATCTGATTTTGTTATTTTTTGATGTATTTTTTGCTGAAAAACATCTGCTTTAGTTTCTTTTTGATTAAAAAATTTAGACTCTCCTTTCTTTAATACTTGATGAATACTTTTAATTTCTACTTTATTATTTTTAAGATTAATTTTTTGATTATCAGCATTATACATATAAAAAACACCTCCCAAAAACCCACAAATTAACATACCCAAACCTCCCCAAAACCACCAGCCGAATTTAGGTTTTCGGTTGATTCTTGGGTACAGTTTTTCCCAATCAGCCTGTGGGTTTCCTTCGGGCTGATAATCGCCTAACGATTGACGAAAAAAGTCATGTAATTCTTTATCGTTTGGTTCGTTCGTCATGTCTGTTCTGAGCGGTTAATGTTCTTCTTAGCATTTTATTGGCTTCGGTCAAATATGCTCTTGAAGTACTTTCTACGATGTTTAATTGTTTGGCAATTTCTGCATGAGAATAACCTTCTAAAACATACAATGCAAATACCATTCGGTAAAGTTGAGGAATTGATTGTAAATTTTTGATAATCTCATCTGCTGAAATTTGGGCGTAAATATTAGTATGGTTCAGGTAGGGTTCTTCTAAACTATAATCCACATTTTCTATTGGAATATCTGTTGCCCTTTTTTTGTTTTTCCGATAATAATCAATGCAAGTATTGACCATAATTTTTCGTAACCACGGCAAGATTGCATCTGGATTTTTTAGTTCTTTCAAGTGCGTAAAAACTTTCAAAAAACCATCGTTGAGCATCTCACGAGCATCTTCTATGTCATTTGCGTATGCCATACATACAGACAAAGCAAAGCCATAAAAGCGTTCATAAAACGCTCTCATGGCTGCTTCTTCTTTTTTTAAGCAACTTGCAATAAGACTCTTTAGGTTTTCTTGTATGACTTTTTTAGTTTAGAA